>JAZURB010000051.1:0-4281 GCA_045605945.1 Acutalibacteraceae bacterium | reverse complement strand
CTCCACTTTGACACTGGGCGCTTTGGACGGCATATACAGTAAACCCGCAGGAAGCACCTCGCCGTAGCGTGGGGTGCCGTTTTTCCACAGCGTCATCATGTAAATCAACATTTGCAGGTTGATACCTTCGACAACATCCTCGAGACGGAATTGCTTGGAGCCGGTTTTATAATCGATCACGCGCACATAGCGGCGATGACCGTCATCATAAATATCCACGCGGTCGACTTTGCCGATCATAGCAACGGTTGCCCCATCGGGCAGTGTGAAGGTCATGGGACGCACCGCGCGTTCGTCATCCGCATTGAGCGCGATATCCAACTCGTAATCCGCGGGGACAAAGTGGCTTTGGGACAGCTCACGCACCGCCTGCCACAAGAAATTACCGCAGACGCCTTGCAAGCGTCCGAGCAGATAGGCAAAGCGCGGCGGCTTATCGGCAAGCCCGCCCATTTCCTCTTCCACGAACCGCAACGATGCCGCTTTGGCATCTTCAAAGCAACGCGCTTTGCGGATCGTTTTGACGCCCTCCTCGATATACACAGGCAGGGTATTTTCCATAACATAGTGCGTCAAGGTGCCGAATTCGATCGCGCCGAGTTCGGCAGCGCGACGCGGCAAGGCTTTTAAACCGTATTGACAGAAATATGCAAAGCGACATTGATGATAGCGTTCCACGCGCGACGGAGACAGAACCATGCGATCCCCGAAAAAGCGTTTTGCCGCTTCGCTGTCTTCAAATGCCACAGGCAATTCCTCGGCCATACGCGTCATGGCGCGCAGGCGCGGACGATGGCGTTCGTCCTGCCACAGCAAATCGTAAAGTGCACGCGACAGCGGCGTTTTAGCGCGGAAGCCGTATGCCATGCGCTCGAACGCTTCTTCCACCGTTTCAATATCCGCACCGTCATCATGACGCGCAGGTTGCGCACTGACAAACGGCAGGTGCGCCGTAACGGTATTCACCAGCGACGACGGCTCACCGCGTTCACCGTCGGGCGTATTGAGCAGATAACTGATAAATACGCGCGACGAAGCGGCAGACAGCGCCGTATATGCCAAAAATTGCTCGGCGGCGGTATGATGCGCACGATCGTCCTCAAACGGTACGCCGTTTTCCATTAAGCGACGGCGTTCACGGTCGGACAGCACACCTTGCGTCGGCGGCAACGCAGGAAAAACCCCCTCGTTGGCACCAAGCACAAATACGATACGCGGCGCGGCAAAGCGCATACGATCCGCTGCACCGATCTGTACGGCATCGAGGCTTTGCGGGATCGAACCAACTTCGGTTTTCGCCGCAGCGGCACGCAACAAATCGACAGCAACAGCCGCTGTCATCGTTTCATCGCCGAGCACAGACGCCATATCATCAAGCACGCCGACAAACGCCTCCCACACCTGCAACAGATGCGAAGCGAGTGTTTCTTCGCCGCCGACGCGCAGACGCTTCACCGTATGGATCAGCATACGATCGATGCGCGCGCGGCGAATATATCGATAGACGGCTTTAGCGAACGCCATACCTGTAAGGGGCGCGGCGAGCGCATCAGCAAGTTCCTCCAGCGGTTTGACCAAGCGGCGACGCATGCGATTGAGATGCGACAACGCCGTCTCGTCGGACAATTCGAGCGACGAAGCAAAGCCGCGCGGATGCGCTTGCCATTTCGATTTAAACTGTCCGCCTGTGATATTCCAAGTGAATACATAATTTTCAAGCTTTGCCACCGAAGAAACCGAAAAGCCGAGAAGTCCCGTTTTCATCAGACGAAGTAACGATTCGGTGCGCCATCCGTCAACGACGATTTTTAACGCCGTTAACACGCAAACGACCGCGCTTTCGGACACGATCGTGCTGCGGCGATCAAGATAAAACGGGATGTCTGCCCGCTCAAATGCGGCATCCAGCACGCCGAGATATTCCGACACGTTGCGCGCGACAACGGCAACATCCCGCGCGCGCAAACCTTCCGTGCGCATCAAGCGGCGCACCGTTTGCACCACATACGCCGCCTCTTCATAAATATCACCGCAGGCGGTGAGCGTTACCGCATCGGACGGCGCGGTCTCCCACTCCTCGGGCGTGAAGGCGGTTGCCTCCAAGGCGGCGAGCGTTTCGTTTTCAAAGCGATACGGTGTCATAAGAAGGCGGCTTTTCGCCACCACACAGCCGACATCCGCCGCTGCGCGCTTTAAGCGTTCGACGGTGTTAACAACCACAAAAAAGCGATCCATGCCTTTGGTTTCATCGTACTCTTTATCGGTACACAATGCCACCGTCACCCGCTCTGCCTGCGCCATGATGCTTTCGAGCACCTGAATTTCGGGGGCGGTGAAGCCTTTAAAGCCATCCACATACACCAGCGTATTCGCCAAAGCACGGCTTTCATGCAGCCATGCCGCAAGCTGCATCAGCATTTCCTGCGGATCACTGCCGCAGGAAGCGGCCAACGCTTCATACGTTTCCAGCAGCAACGAAAGTTCGGCGGTTTTTCGGCGCAGCGTGCCGTCGGGCAATTGTTCGGCGGCAGCCTGCAGCACCGCGGGCGAAACCGCCGATTGGCGACACTCCGCCGCGAGTTCAAGAAGCGATTCCACGGTATCCACGCGTTTGATACCGCTAAATACTTCCAGACGATCCGCCTGTTGCTCCAGCGCACGGCTCATCAGCATAATTTTCGCGCCGTTTGACAGCGGACGCGAAGCGCGGCTTTTCATCCATGTTTCGCACAGGCGCGTGAAGCTGAGCACCTGCACCTTGGCGGCATCATGCTCCCCGAGCGCACGCACCAGCATGCGTTCGGTTTCGAATGAGGCTTGCTCGGGAACGATCAAAATGCATCGCTCGGCTGCGAGCGGTTCGGTTTTTACCGTGGATGCCAGTTCTTCAATCACTGTTCGTGTTTTGCCGAAGCCGGAACGCCCCAAAATCAGTTGCAGCATCATTTTCGCCTCCTTTTTCGTCGTTTTTATTCAGTATACCATATTATAAACACCTTCGCAACTAATCCTTTGCAGGTGTCGCGTTTTTGCGACAACAAAAAATCCTCTTGCCGACAGCAAGAGGATTTTCGGGGATTATTTCAAACTGCGCAGGTAATCTTCCAAGATGATCACTGCGGAAACGGTGTCCACAACGGCTTTGCGTTTTTTGCCGCGTGTGTCGGTTTGATTGAGATAGCCGATCGCGGAAACGGTGGTGAGGCGTTCATCCCACAACACGGTTTCGATGCCGGTCATTTCCCCAAGGCGGGCGGCGAGGTCTTCGCAGCGTTTGGCGCTTTCGCCGCACGAGCCGTCCATATTGCGAGGATGACCGACGACGATACGCTCGGCGCGACGCTCGGCAGCGAGCGCAGCGAGCTTTTCCAACAACGCCTCATCACGGCGTTCGGTGATCGTGCCGATCGGCGAAGCGATAAGCCCCGTCGGGTCGCAGATCGCGACACCCGTGCGGACATGGCCGATGTCAATCGCCATAATGATCATGATGATGCCTCCGTTTACTCAAACACACTCGGCGCACCCTTGCGCCACCAGTTTTGCTTTTCGATCGTGGATGTTTCATAATCGAGATGCGCGCTGTCGTTATAGTTGACAACGGTCAGATTGCCGTCCTCAAAGCGGAACTCGGCAATCGCCGTGTTATCGCACCACGGAATGTCCGCAAGACGGACAATATCGCCCGTGAGTCCCCAGCAGAGCGCATTACGGATCGCGCAGCCGTGCGATGCGACAGCAACCGTTTTGCCTTCGTTTTGCGCGACGATATCGAGGATCGCTTCCCGCATACGGTCGTAGAGTTGTCGCATGGTCTCGCCCTCGGGCGCTTCGAATTCGTGCGGGCGCGAGCCCCACGCTTCGCTGCTTTCGGGGAACAGTTTGGGAAGCTCCGCCCACAGGTTTTTCTCCCACTTGCCGCCGTTGAGCTCTTTAAGACGCTCGTCAAACACGATGGGCAAGCCATGATGCGTGTTGAGCGCTTCGGCGGTCAGCCGCGCACGGCGCAGCGGACTGCTGTACACCGCGTCGAGCGGAATGTCGCGAAAGCGTTCGGCAAGACGCACCAATTGGCAGCGACCGTTTTCGCTGATGTCACTGTCAAAGCTGCCGTGAAATTCGCGGTCGATGTTGCCGCGCGCCTCACAATGACGCACGAGATAGACGGTGGTTACCATTCCTCAACCGTGCCTGTCAGTTCGGAGATAGATTTCAGCCCTTGCTCTTCAGCAAAGTTCTTCAATCCCTCAATGATCTTAAGGAAGTCGGATCGTAGCCATG
>JAZURB010000050.1:0-5027 GCA_045605945.1 Acutalibacteraceae bacterium | reverse complement strand
ACGGCGCGTCATACTGAGCGAAGTTCCGTCCGTGACCCATTCGACTCGCGTTCGCTCGCTTAAGAGCTGACGCGGACGGAACGGAGTCGAATGTATCTCGCCGTAGCTCCGCTTAAGGGCTGACGCAGGGATGGAACGGCAATATTATCGATTGAGCAGATAAAACGCCAAATTGAGATATGCCGCAAAGCCGCACCACGCAAGATACGGGTATTGCAAGCGCGCAGCGATCTTGTCGAGCGGGGTAAACTGTGCGATCATGCGTCCGACAAGGGCAATCAGGAGCAGTAACCAGAAGAATGCAAATAAGCGCCACTCAAGTCGAAAGAAAAAGAATGTCCACAGCGCATTCACGCCGAGCTGCACCCAATAGGTTGTCAGCGCAGGCTTTACCCCCGCCGCGCCGCTTGTTGCGATGCGGTAAGCTCCGTAACCCATGAGCAGATATAAGATGCTCCATACGACGGGGAACACCCACTGCGGCGGTGTGAGCGGTGGCTTTGTCAGTCCCTCGAAATCGGGCATCCCCAGCAGTGCCGACACGCCCGCCGCCGCGAAGGTAACGCCGATGTATAACAGCAACTTTTTCCAAACGATCGTTTTGTGAAACATAGAAACTCCCTCCTTTGTGGTAGTGTATGCATCCGCTGACGGGAATATACGCATTGTGTTTTGATGTAGGGAAGGCGTTTGTGCCTTCCGACAGGATAAACGCGGCGGCAGCGCGCCTTATTGTTCGGTGCCGTTATACGCGTTTCGATATATCTGCTTCATCTCGCTCATCAGCGGATAACGCGGGTTGGCACCTGTGCATTGATCGTCAAATGCTTCGGCAACCATGGTGTCAAGGGTTGCATGGAAATCCGCTTCGCGGATGCCGCATGCGGCGATGGAGGCGGGAATGTCGAGCGAAGCTTTGAGCGCTTCGATTTTTCGAATGAGTGCTTCGAACTTTTCGCTTTCCGAGTCACCTGCTATGCCGAGCGCATCGGCGATCTCAGCATAGCGAGTGAGCGTGTGCGGATGGCTGTACTGCGGGAACGATCCCATGCGCACGGGTGCTTGCGCTGCATTGAACCGCATCACCTGTGTGATCAGCAGCGCGTTGGCGATGCCGTGGGGGAGATGATGAAATGCGCCGAGCTTGTGTGCCATCGAATGGCAGATTCCCAAAAACGCGTTGGCAAACGCCATACCCGCCATGGTGGCGGCATTGGCAACTTTTTCGCGTGCGACGGGATCGTGCGTACCGTCGGTGTAGCAACGGGGAAGATAGTCGAAAAGCAGCTTGATCGCGTGCAGCGCCAGCGCGTCGGTATAATCGGTTGCCAGCATCGAAGCATACGCTTCCAATGCGTGCGTGAGTGCATCAATGCCCGCCGCAGCGGTCAGTGAGGGTGGCTGCTTCATCATGAGGTCTGTGTCAACGATCGCCATATGCGGCATCAACGCATAATCGGCGAGCGGGTATTTGATACCGCTTGTTTCGTCAGTGATAACGGCAAACGGCGTCACCTCCGATCCGGTCCCCGACGAGGTGGGAATCGCGATGAAATAAGCCTTGTCGCCCATTTTCGGAAACGCATATACCCGTTTACGGATATCCATAAACCGCATTGCCATGTCGAGAAAATCCGCATCGGGGTGCTCATACATCACCCACATGACCTTGGCGGCGTCCATAACCGAGCCGCCGCCGAGTGCCAGAATACAATCGGGCGCAAACGCTGCCATTGCTGCTGCGCCGCGTTTGGTGCTCGCAAGCGACGGATCGGGTTCCACATCGAAATATACCGTGTAGGCAATGTCGAGCTCACCGAGCTTATGCGTGACGGTGTCCAAAAAACCGTGTCCGAACAAAAACGCATCCGTTACGATAAATACGCGCTGCGTATGCCGCTCCGTGCGCAGCTCTTCGAGCGCCATGGGCAGGCAGCCTTTTTTTATATAAATCTTAGACGGCACACGGAACCACAGCATATTTTCCCTTCTTTCGGCAACGGTTTTGATGTTGAGAAGGTGACTCACCCCGACGTTGTCCGTCGTGGCGTTGCCGCCCCATGACCCGCAGCCGAGCGTCAACGACGGCGCAAGGCGAAAATTGTACATATCCCCGACACCGCCTTGCGAAGCGGGGGTGTTGATCAAAATGCGACAGGCTTTCATGCGCGCTTCAAAGGCTTCGCGCCGCTCTTTTGCGGTAAATTCATCGATAAACAGCGAAGCGGTATGCCCATATCCTCCGTCGATAACCAACCGTTCCGCTTTGGCAAGCGCTTCTTCAAAATCCGCCGCTTTATACATCGCCAACACAGGTGACAGTTTTTCCTGCGCAAACGGCTCGCTGCTGTCCACGCTGTCCACTTCGCCGATCAGGATTTTGGTGTCATCGGCAACGGCGATCCCTGCCATGGAGGCGATCGCTTTTGCGCTTTGTCCAACAATGTTTGCGTTGAGCTTGCCGTCGACGATCATCAAGCGTCGCAGACGGTCGAGCTCGTCACCCTGTAAAAAGCGGCAACCGCGGGCGAGAAATTCCGCTTTTACCGCGTCGTATACGGGAGCAAGTGCGATGACCGCTTGCTCCGATGCACAAATTACGCCGTTGTCAAACGCTTTGGAATGGATGATCGCGTTCACCGCCAAACGAACGTCGGCGCTGTCGTCGATAACAGCGGGCGTGTTGCCCGCACCGACGCCGATCGCGGGCTTGCCGCTGGAATAGGCAGCCTTCACAAGCGCGGGGCCGCCCGTTGCCAAAATGCTGTCTGCTGCCTTCATGGCTTCGTTGGTGAGTTCCAACGACGGTGCGTCGATCCAATCGATGATCCCTGCGGGAGCTCCCGCCGCCACAGCAGCATCACGCATCAACTTTGCTGCGGCGATCGTGCAGTTTTTGGCGCGCGGATGCGGGCTGATCAACACCGCGTTGCGTGTTTTCAGTGCCAAAAGGCATTTAAAAATCACGGTAGCGGTGGGGTTGGTGGTCGGGATAACCGCGGTGATCAAGCCGATCGGCTCGGCAATCTTGCGAATACCGTAAACGGGGTCCTCTTCGACAACGCCGCAGGTTTTGGTGTTTTTATAGGCGTTGTAAATATATTCGGCGGCAAAATGGTTTTTGAGCACTTTATCTTCTGCCACCCCCATGCCGGTTTCTTCCACCGCCGCCTCGGCAAGCGGAACACGGCTTTTGTTGGCGGCTTTGGCGGCGGCATGAAAGATCGTGTCCACCTGTGCTTGTGAAAAAGCGGCAAACTGTTGTTGTGCTTTACGCAGGCGGTCGCAAGCCTCACGAAGTGTTTCTGGCGAGTTAACGGCAGTGCGCACATAGTGTTCGGACATCATAAGCTACGCTCCTTTAAAAAATCGCTTATGCTCATTTTTCCCGACTTTTTCAGAGAATATACGCCCGAAATGCCTTCATCGTTGCAGAAAGTTTACAAAGCTGTAGCGTGAAACTACAACGCAAGCGGTTGATTTTTCAAAAAAAGCTTGATATACTTTATAGTGACCTTGTATACATGAGGGGGATCTGCGTTGAAAAAGTTCCGTTGGAAAAACAGCCCGTACATTTGCGGCGGTCTCACGGCATTCGTCGTGCTTGCCGCAGCCTTAATATTCTATCGTGTCATCTCGGATTTTGACGGGGTGGGCAAGGTGCTTTCGCAAGTTATGAGCGTGATGCTGCCGTTCGTTGTCGGCTTGGCATTGGCATATTTGCTGGCACCCGTGTTTGATTTGGTGCAAAAACCGTGTTACAAATGGTTTGCGGGAAAAGGCGAAAAACCGCGCAAGCATGCGCGCTTTTTCTCGAAGCTGCTCGGCACCGTTGCGGCGTTACTGGTGCTGATCATTGTGGTCGGCGGCTTGCTGAGCATGGTCATTCCGCAAGCGATTGTCAGCATTTCGAATTTCATTCAATCGCTCCCGCAAAAATCCGATGCGTTGCTTGTGTGGGTAGAAGGTCTTGAGCATCAGCTCGGCGGCAACGATATGGTATCTACTTGGCTGGAAAACGGCTTTGATTGGATCGCCTCGGCGTTGACCGATTGGGTGCAAAAGGATCTGCTTCCGAATATCGGCAGCATCGCCAAGGAGTTTTCAACGGGCGTGTTCGGCGCGTTCAGTGTTGCTGCCAATGTGCTTGTCGGTATCATTATTTGCGTTTACACTCTTAACAGCAAGGAACTCTTTGCCGCGCAAGCCAAGAAGGTTACGTATGCGCTGTTCAAAGTTCCCACCGCCAATGCGATCGTTCATACCACGCGGTATGTAGACAAAACCTTCGGTCGCTATATCAACGGCATGCTGCTCGACTCGCTGGTTGTGGGCATCGTGTGCTTTATCACCTGCTCGATCTTGCGCATTCCGTATGCGCTGCTCATCTCGGCAATCGTCGGCTTGTTCAATGTTGTGCCGATCTTCGGCCCGATCACCGCCGGTGTCATCGGCACCTTCTTCGTGTTGCTGGAGGATCCGCTCAAAGCGCTCTTCTTTATCACGATCGTCGTGGTGCTGCAACAGGTTGACGGCAACATCATTGCCCCGAAAATCCTCGGCGAAAAAACGGGCATCACCAGCTTCTGGGTGGTGTTTGCAATCGTGGTCGGCGGTGGCTTCTTCGGTCTGCCGGGTATGATTCTCGGTGTGCCGACCTTCGCGGTGATTTATACGCTGCTGCGTCAGCGCATTGAGCGCCGTCTCAATCGCAAGCATTTCCCCGACGATACCGCTGCATACAGCACTTTGTATGAGATTGACGAGGAAACCGGCGAGCTGCGTTATGAAGCGCCCGCGGATACAAACGAATAATCTCGGTAAAAAGCGATACGCTTCGGCGTGTCGCTTTTTTGCATCCTGCCGCGTTGCAGCAGGGTGACGGGTGCGAATGCATTACCGATTTTGGCGATAGAAACGCGTGAAACGACGAAAAAAAGCGAAAATCACTCTTGATAGATATACATAATAATGTTATAATAAACTATCTATAGTCATCGAGGAGGAAGTCGGATCGTAGCCATGTC
>JAZURB010000049.1:0-4286 GCA_045605945.1 Acutalibacteraceae bacterium | reverse complement strand
GTGCCCCCCTTTATGGACGATTATGCATCCAGATAAATGCGCGGCACGCGTTTGTTCAGCGCGCAAATCGCCTCTTCGGTCGCGCCGTGAATATGTGCGGCGATCTCGTCGAGATGATGATTGTCGCGAATGAGCACCACCTCGTCATCGGCGTTTACGCTGTCGTCAACAGCAATCAGCGTGATATCCATGGTAACTGCGACGATCGGAAACGCTTTCTCGCCGATAAACACGGTGCGGCCGATGTTGGTTTTGGCAAAACCGTCGCCGAAACCGATCGGTACGGCAGCGATGCGTTCACCGTCAATGCTCGCCGTGTAGGCGCGGGAATAAGCAACACTTTGTCCTTTTTTCAGTGAAAACACCGACAGCACGCGGCTGACAAGGCGGAAGGTCGGCTCAAGCGTCTCATCCTCGCTCTCGATCGCATACAGAATGTTGCCCAGACGGCAACCGTTGCAATACGGCTTTTTCGCATAGCGCGGCAGCGACAGGCTGTTGCAAATGCTGACAAATTCCAGCGCCGACAGATCGACGCCCGCCGTCATCGCTTCAAAGGTGTCCCATTCTTGTTGGGTATCCGCGGCATCCTCGGCGTTATAGCTGTGCAGATACAGTCCCTTCAATTCGCAGGCGCCGTCGCGCAGGGTGTTCCAAATCGCTTCAAAGCCGTCGCGGTCGGTCGGGCCGCCGAGAATATCGCAGCCGCCGTTGGCGCGAATGACCACCGCCAAACCGGGGATTTCGGCGGCCGCTTTCGCCCCTGCGAGCGTCGCCACCGTCACCCACAGTTTCTTTTCGGCGCAAACGGCAAGCGCCTCGGCAGCAGGTGGGGTGAACAGCAAAATCGGCGTGTCGGGGAATTGCTCACGCAGCGTGAGTCCTTCTTCCACAAGGCTGGCAGCCAGCGAGTTGGCGCCGCCGTCGAGCATCGCTTGAACGACTTGCGGGCCGCGATAGCCGTAGCAATCCGCTTTGACAACAGCGGTGTAGTAACGATAGCCGGGATAGGAGCTGATAATGCGCTGTGTGTTGCGTCGCACGGCGGCGAGGTCAACGAGCGCTTTTGTCGGACGATAGAGGTTCATAACCGTCAATCCAGAACGAGATCTTCTCGTTCATATTCCTTTCTGCGCGTTTCGTAGCTTTGATACAGTGCGTCCTCATAAGGCAGCACGGGTTCGGCAACGCCGAGCTTTTTCAGTAGCCACTTGGCGAAATCGGGGTTGGCAACCAGCACGGGGCCGAGCATGTAGGTGGCGATCACGCGACCGTGATACAAGCCTTCCGCATTGCCCTTACCGTCGTTGCCCTTGCCGATATCAACGCGGCACAGCGCCTTGTCGGGATCGGCACCGTGAATATCCGAAAAACGGCTGGTGTAGCCGAGCAGCATCATGCCTTCAAACTCGCCGCGAAGCAGGGTGTTGAAGCGGTTGGGCGCGTGGCGCACGGTGGTGAAATCGTAAACGCCGAGTGCGGCAATCTCTTCGCCGTTTTCCTTTTGAATGGTGCGACCGAACAACTCAAGCGCGTTGCCCGTCAGGAAAAAGAGTGCCGTGCCGCTTTCGCAGCGCGCAGCGATCTCTTCGCGATAGGGCATCAGGCGATCGAGGATCCATTCCTGGCTTTGTTCGCTCATCGAATGCAGGCAAACGAGCGCTACCTCCTCATCGAGGAAAGCGGGACGATCGTTGAGCCCCGTGACACGAAACTCGGCATCGGGCAGGCATTGGCGCAAAAACTGCGTGTTGCCCTTATCGCCGTAAAGACAGCAAAGCTGCGGATATAAAATCTCAATGATCATTGCGCACCCTCCAATCTGCCCATCAGTTTTTCTTTCATGCGGCAGGACAAATCGTATGTCGAGGTGTCATACAAAATGTATACCGCTTCGGTATCTTCAAGGCGAATGGCATCGATGCTGTCCATCTCATCGGGGCAGCAGGTGATGCGCTCTTCGGGAACGCCCGCGAGCAGTAAACGCACCTTGTGGTCATAGCAACGCGGACCGGTGGCAAGCACCTGCACAACGCCGTCGTCGGCGAAGAATTCATAATCGACATCGTAGATCCAGCCGATGTATTCCACACTCTTTTTGCGGTCATAGGCATCGTCCATCGCCAACACGACCGTCTTTTTGCCGTTCTCATGCGCCACGAAATCAAAGGTGCGGCAGGAGGAAATGCAGCTTTGCCCCTTGCTCATCGCCTGCACGACCTTGATACCGCCGACTTCCTCGTGATTAAGGCGAGAATCGGGCACATGGATCGCGTTTATCAGTTCGATGGCGCGCTCTTTGGAGATCCCGACCGTCAGCAAGGTTGCGATCACGGTCAGCTCATTGTACACATTGAAGGTGATCGGGCTGATGAGCGGGAACACGATATCCTCGTCGCCGCGGCGCACGGTCAGCGTTTTGTTTTCGGCATCCACAGCGGTCGCCAGCAGATCGGCGTTGGGGCTTGTGAAGTCGCATTGGGGGCAGTGCGCATGACCGATGTGGTGATAGCGCAGATAATCGTAGGCAAGATCGGTGCCGCATTGCGGGCACACCGCATAGTCCGCTACGATGTTGATCGACGCGGTCAGATCGGTCGGCTGTTTGCCGATGCCGTAATACACACGCTCGCTTTGCGCCTTCAGGCGGCTCGAGCACAGCTCGTCCGCGTTCAAGATCAGCTTCGTCGTGTCGGGACAATAGGTATCGATCACGCTGAAGATATAATCGGGGTGCGCGTTTCTTTTGAGCGAATCGCGGAACAGATTGGTCACCACGAGATAGTCGGGTTTCAGATAGGGCAGAATGAGGCGGGAAGCGCGCTCGTCCACCTCAAACACCGTCGCGTCCACGCGGCATTTGCCTCGCCAGTTGAGGCTGTTGATGACATTCGTCGTGCAACCGGGAACGATGTTCGAACCCGTGCGGTTGCTGACGACCTTGCGTCCGTCCGCTTGCAGCGCATCGGTCAGCAGGTTGGAAACGGTGGTTTTACCGTTGGTACCCGTCACGCAAATGGCGAGCGGGGCTTTGGGCGCTTCTTTCAAAAAATTCGGGCAAATTTTCAGCGCGATCACACCGGGAGTGTGCGAAGCGTTGCGCCCGAGAAGGCGCATCACTTTGGTGCCGAGCTTGGCGGCGACAAGCGCTGTATGAAAACGAAAACCGGCCATAGTTATCTCCTGTTCTTTATAAAAATATACCTACATTCTAGCGTAAAACCCTACCGATGTCAAATCATAGGCGAAAACTTTTAAAAAACTCAAAAAAGTTGCCGTCGAGCGGTTGAAAAACGGATGCGTTTTCGCTATAATGAGTAATAATGTGTTATGATCGCCGTATTATGGAAAACCATGCGGCAAAACGATGACGCAATTTATTCCGAAAGGATTGTTGAATACTATGGCAGACAAGAAAAAAATGGTCGAAGCCATCACCGCAATGGATGAGGACTTTACCAAATGGTATACCGATGTGGTCAAAAAGGCGGAGCTCGCTTCCTATTCGGGCGTGCGCGGTTGCATGATCGTTCGTCCCTACGGCACGGCGCTGTGGGAGAACATCCGCAACGACCTCGACGCGCGCTTCAAAGCGCTCGGTCATGAAAATATCATGATGCCGCTGTTCATCCCCGAGAGCTTACTCCAACGTGAGAAGGATCACGTGGAAGGCTTTGCGCCCGAAGTGGCGTGGGTCACCCACGGCGGCGAGGAGAAGCTCGCTGAGCGCCTGTGTGTGCGCCCGACGAGTGAGACGGTGTTCTGCGAGCATTATGCGGACATCATCCATTCCTATCGCGACCTGCCCAAGCTGTATAATCAGTGGTGCTCGGTCGTGCGTTGGGAAAAGACCACCCGTCCGTTTCTGCGCACCATGGAATTCTACTGGCAGGAAGGTCACACCATGCATGAAACCGCCGACGAAGCGTGGGCGGAGACCGAGCAAATGCTCAATGTCTATGCCGATTTCTGCGAGCAATCGCTGGCGATCCCCGTCGTGAAGGGTCGCAAGACCGATAAAGAAAAATTTGCGGGCGCGGAAGCGACCTACACCATCGAGGCAATGATGCACGACGGTAAGGCGCTGCAAAGCGGCACCAGCCACTATTTCGGCGACGGCTTTGCCCGTGCGTTCGGTATTCAGTTCACCGGTCGCGACAACAAACTGCAATATCCGCATCAAACCTCGTGGGGTATGTCCACGCGCATCATCGGCGCAATCATCATGACCCACGGCGACGACAACGGTCTCGTGCTGCCGCCGCGTGTGGCGCCGACGCAGGTGG
>JAZURB010000048.1:0-3345 GCA_045605945.1 Acutalibacteraceae bacterium | reverse complement strand
AGGAGGACAGCGGCTCATGCTTCCAAATAATGTCCGCAAAGCGCGCCTCCACAGCCCCCAGTTGATAAGCGATCATCGCTTTCACTCCTTTACGGTTTATACGATGTAAACCACTTACAGTTTACATCGTACAAACTATTTTGTCAATCCCCTTCTTATGCTGCGGCATAAAAAAATCCCCTGCGACCGATTCGCAGGGGATTTTGCTCTTTTTTATTTCACTTTGTAGTCCGACGACAGCAGCACTGTGCCTTCGGCGGACACCGACAGGATGCCGCCGCCGACTTCGGCAACGATCTCATCCTCTTCGGTTTCGATCTTCAGCGTACACGGCACGACCGCCGTCACGAACGGGATGTGCCCCGCCATGATCGCCAGATCGCCTTCCGTGCCGCGAAGCGACAGCATCTCAACCTCGCCGGCAAAGTTATCACCGTCGGGCGAGGTGACGCGCAGGTGAAAGGTTTTCATACCTTATTCCTTTCCGGCCTTCGCCACCGCCACATCGATCGTGCCCACAAACAGGAACGCCGATTCGGGCAGGTCGTCGTGCTTGCCTTCGATGATCTCTTTAAAGCCGCGCACCGTTTCCTTGAGCGGCACATAGGTGCCGGGGATGCCGATGAATTTCTCGGACACATGGAACGGCTGCGACAGGAAGCGCTGGATCTTACGCGCGCGCGACACGAGCAGCTTATCCTCATCGGACAGCTCGTCCATACCCATGATCGCGATGATATCCATCAGCTCGTTATAGCGTTGCAGAATGCGCTGCACCTCACGCGCGACCTCATAATGCTCTTTGCCGAGGATATCCGGCGAGAGGATACGGCTGGTGGATTCCAGCGGATCGACCGCGGGATAGATACCCTGCGACGCAATCGAACGCGACAAAACGGTGGTCGCATCGAGGTGCGCAAAAGTAGTAGCAGGCGCGGGGTCGGTCAGGTCGTCCGCAGGGACATAGACCGCTTGGATCGAGGTGATCGAACCCTTCTTGGTGGAGGTGATGCGTTCTTGCAGGGTACCCATTTCGGTAGCCAGCGTCGGCTGGTAACCAACCGCAGACGGCATACGGCCGAGAAGCGCGGACACCTCACTGCCCCCTTGGGTGAAACGGAAGATGTTATCGTTGTAGAGCAGCACATCCTGACCCGCTTGGTCGCGGAAATATTCCGCCATAGTCAGGCCCGACAGCGCCACGCGCATACGCGCTCCGGGCGGCTCGTTCATCTGACCGTAGACCAGCGCGGTGTTGGAAATAACGCCTGACTCGGTCATCTCGTTATACAAGTCGTTACCCTCACGGGTACGCTCGCCAACGCCCGAGAACACGGACAGACCGCCGTGCTCCTTAGCGATGTTGTTGATCAATTCCATGATGAGAACCGTCTTACCGACGCCCGCACCGCCGAACAGACCGATCTTACCGCCCTTGGAATAGGGGCAGATCAAGTCGATGACCTTAATGCCGGTCTCGAAGATCTCGGTCGAGGTGGACAGCTCATCATACGCGGGAGGCTCGCGGTGGATGTTCCAGCGCTCGGCATCCTCGGGGTTGGGTTTGTTGTCAACGGCGTCGCCCAGCACATTGAAAATACGGCCGAGCGTTTTTTCGCCGACAGGGACGCTGATGGTTGCGCCCGTATCGGTGACGGTCGTGCCGCGGGTAAGACCGTCGGTCGATGCCATGGCGATGCAACGCACCGCTTTATCACCGATATGCTGCGCCACCTCTACGGTGAGCGTACGCTCGCCGATGGGCATGGTCAGCGCTTGATAAATGGGAGGCAGATTGCCGCCCTCAAACCGCACGTCAACGACAGGTCCCATGACCTGCGTGACAATGCCGGTGTTTTGGTTTGTCATAGCGTTCTCTCCTATCATCAACTGCCGCTTCCGGCAACGATTTCTGTGATCTCCTGCGTGATCGCACCCTGACGCGCGGTGTTATACTGAATGGTCAGGTCATCGATCATCTGTTGCGCGTTCTTGCCCGCCGAATCCATCGCCATGCGTCTGGCGGCGACTTCGCAAGCGAAGCTCTCGCGCACCGCGGCGGCAATGCTGCCCGCCACATACTCAATAACGGCGGTTTGCAGGATGGTTTCACGATCCGGCTCAAAGATCGTGCCGACAGGACGGCTTTCGCGCGGCTCAAGCGGCAAGATCCAGTCCACCTTGGCGGTTTGCGTCATCATCGACACATACTCCGTCGAAACGATGCCGAGCTTATCGAACGCGCCGTCAAGATACTCCTTGCACAGTGTATTCGCCAAGCGCGCCGCATCCGCGGCGGTAAAATCCTCGGAAGAGAGGAACTCGCCGCGATAACGGTCACACGCGCGTTTGCCGATGGGCAAAATATCGGTGCAACCGAGTTCTGCCACCAAGCGAAACACATTCGCGTTATAGCCGCCCGCCAAGCCGCGGTCACCCGCGATGACGATCAAGCGCACGCGCTCGCCGCGCAGGTTCATAAACGGGCTTTTGCGGCTTTCCGCGCCGTTTGCCAGATGATCCATGATATCACTGACGGCACCCAAATACGCCTTCGCGCTGGACATCGCCAGATTGGCTCGGCGGATCTTCGAGGATGCCACGAGGCCCATCGCCTTGGTCAAATGCAAGGTCGAATTCACGCTTTTGATGCGGGTGCGCAGCTGTTTCATATCCGCAGCCATGATATCACCTCAGCATTCCTTCCAGCGCGGACTTCAGTTCATCGATATCGCTTTGTTCCCACTGATTATTGTCAATGCGGACAAGCCAATCGGCATGCTCCGCTTGCATTTTTTCGTACAAACGCGCCTCAAACGCCTTCACATCACGCGGGGCGATCGTATCGAGATAGCCGTTGGTGACAGCGAAGATGATCGCGACCTGGCAACCCGCCGATACGGGCGCATTGCGGTCCTGCTTGAGGACTTCCACGATGCGCTCACCCAGCGCCAAGCGCGCCTTGGTATCGGCATCGAGATCGCTGCCGAACTGCGCAAATGCCTGCAGCTCGCGATACTGCGAATAGAGCAGCTTCAGCTTGCCCGAAACCGCCTTCATCGCCTTAAGCTGCGCCGAGCCGCCGACGCGGGACACCGAGATACCGGGGTTGATCGCAGGCATGATGCCGGCGTGGAACAGCTCGGTCTCCAGGAAGATCTGACCGTCGGTGATCGAGATAACGTTGGTCGGGATATACGCCGAAACGTCGCCCGCCTGCGTCTCGATGATGGGCAGTGCAGTCAGAGAACCGCCGCCCAGTTCGGGAGACAGCTGAGCTGCGCGCTCCAGCAGACGGGAGTGGAGGTAGAAGTCGTCGCCGGGGTAAGCTTCACGTCAAGTCGG
>JAZURB010000047.1:0-11428 GCA_045605945.1 Acutalibacteraceae bacterium | reverse complement strand
GACCACCACCTCCACCCGTGTGGGGATAAGCGAGACAAGCACGCTCCCGCCCACTACAACCACCACGTGGTTTGACTGCATCTCTACACCGCCGCCCTCGACCACCACCGAGCCGTCCGTTTTTGACGGCGAGGTTGACCTGCTGACAACCGCACGTCTTGCCGAAGGCGATCGCATCGCGGTGTTGAGCGGCCCGACCGCTGAGTACGGCTTTTGCGCCGACTGCTATACCAATAACGGCGACAGCGTCTCCGTGTTCCCGCAAGGGGCGTATTCCTATTCGATCGCGGCCTACCGCTATTTGCATCTTACCGTCAACGCGAACGTGCCGTTTTCCGTGATGTTTGTTGACCCGCAGAACGGCTTAGATGAGGCTACGGCGATGTGGTTTGCCGAGGCGATGAACAGCGACACAGCCGTCATCGCCAAAGGCCCGTATGTGGCGGTTCTCGACCTGCACACCTTTTACGAAGCGGAGCTCGGCGGTGTGCCGCCTACGTATCGCATTCCGGAGCTCGTATTCTCGCTGAGCAAAGCAGGCTCTATCTCGGTGGGACATATTGCCTTGTCCGATTCGCCCATTTGCGAAAAGCCCGCTCCCGCCATTCAAACCACGACCATTCCGTCGTTCCCGTGGTGGAACGATTCCACCACGACCGACACCACCACGACCACCACAACCACGCTGAATTTAACAGGTCCCGACGGCACTGCGCCGACGACCCTGCCCACGACGACCGTGGATACGACGTGGCCGTACACCACCACAACGACGCTTAATCTGACAGGTCCCGACGGCACCGCGCCGACGACCTATTTCACGACAACCACCGTCCCTGTCACCTCCACGCAGCCGACCACCAATCCCACCGTCGGCGACGTGCTCCTGCCGGGTGACATGGATGACGACGGCATGGTGACGACTGCCGACGCACGCAAAGTGCTGCAATGCGCGATCGGCTCGATCTCGCTGAGCGAGCATCATCGCTTCCTCGCCGACATTGACGGCGACGGGGATATCACCACCGCCGATGCGCGCGAAGTGCTGCGCATGAGTCTGTAAAACCGCATAAAAAATCCCCGCTCAATGAGCGGTGATTTTTTTGCTTTACTTATTCCTCGTTTTTCTCCTCAGAAGGAGCGTTGTCCTCACCATTTGCCCAATCGTCCACCTTTTGTGCGGCAGTGGACGCGGTTTTCACCAGCGATTTGCCGAGATCACGAAACGCATGACCCAAGCCTTTGCCGGTTTCCTTCCAGCTACTGCCGGTGTTCTTCCAGTTGTCCTTTAAATCGCCCATAACGACACCTCCTATCGGATCATACATTACCGTTTCTTATTTCATCACGGTACCCATCGTGCCGGGAGCCACGCAAGCGGCGTTCGACTCGTCGGTATCGATGTGCATTGCCAGCGCATACGACGGGCTGACGCGCACGATGACCTCGTCAAACACCAGGCCGCGGCCGTTGTTGTCGATCTTAACGCACACTTCGTCCTTATCCTTCAGACCGAACTGCTCCGCATCGGCGGGGGTCATGTGGATATGACGCTTCGCCGCGATGACGCCGCAAGCGATCTCGACTTCGCCTTTGGGGCCGACCAGCTTGCAAGCACCCGAACCTGCGATATCGCCCGACTCACGGATGGGCGCGGCAACACCGATCGCACGCGCATCGGTCAGCGACAGCTCAACCTGCGTATCGGGGCGGACCGGACCGAGGATAGACACGCCGGGAAGCGTTTTCTTCGGGCCGACAACGTCAACGCGCTCTTCGCACGCGAATTGACCGGGCTGGGACAGGTCCTTCTTGGGGGTGAGCTGATAGCCCTCACCGAACAGGATCTCGAGATCCTTTTGGCTGACATGCAGATGACGGGCGGAAGTTTCCACCAACACTTTATTGCTCATGGGTTTTCTCTCCTTTTATAAAAATCAATGGTGCTCTACCGTTCATTGTACGCCTTTTTTCCATGTTTTGCAAGAGGGACGGCGGCATTTTCCCGATTTTTCGGGAAATTTCGGAAAACCCTCAACTTTTCACGCAGCGGTGCTTGCGATGTGAGGAAATAAATAGTATAATAAAGAGGATTGTAAGTCTGATTAAGGAGGGATCGCGCATGGTGTTTTTCGCAGGCGAGGCGGATGTTGCCGTTATCGGCGCAGGACACGCCGGTATTGAAGCAGCGCTCGCGGCGGCGCGACTCGGATGCGACACGCGCATCTTTACCATTAACCTCGATTGTATCGGCAATATGCCGTGTAACCCGTCCATCGGCGGTACCGCCAAAGGGCATCTTGTGCGCGAGATCGACGCGCTCGGCGGCGAAATGGGCAAGGCAGCAGACGCCAATTTGCTGCAATCCCGTATGCTCAATCGCGGCAAAGGTCCTGCGGTGCATTCGCTGCGCGCGCAAATCGACCGCCGCGCTTATCAGGAGCATATGAAACATGTGCTCGAGCGCGAGCCGCGCGTGCACATACACCAAGGCGAGATCGTCACGATGACAAAAGAAGGCGACGGCTGGCTGCTGACCACCCGCCTCGAAGAGCAATACCGCGTCAAGGCGGTCATTCTGGCAACGGGTACATTCCTGCGCGGCAAAATTTTCGTCGGCGACGTCTCTTTTGACGGCGGTCCCGACGGTATGTTTGCCGCAAGCGGTCTGGAGCAGTCGCTCGCAACGCTCGGCGTGACGCTTCGTCGCTTTAAGACAGGCACACCTGCGCGTGTGCTGAAATCGAGCATCGATTTTTCGACGCTTGAGGAGCAGCCGGGCGAAGATCCCGTTGTGCCGTTTTCTTTCGAAACCACAAAGGAGCTTGAAAATGTGCTCCCCTGTCATATTACTTGGACGAACCAAAACACCAAACAGGTCATCCTCGATAACCTGCATCGCTCACCGCTTTACGGCGGCAAGATCGAAGGTGTCGGCCCGCGCTATTGCCCCAGCATCGAAGATAAGATCGTGCGCTTTGCGGACAAGGAGCGACATCAGGTGTTTATCGAGCCGTGCGGCGCAAACACCGACGAAATGTACCTGCAGGGACTATCCAGTTCGCTGCCCGTTGATATCCAACACGCATTTTTGCACACCATCGAAGGGCTGGAACATGTGCAGGTGATGCGCCCCGCCTATGCGATCGAATACGATTGCTGCGACCCGCTGCAGCTGGACAACACGCTGATGTTCAAGCACCAAGAAGGCTTGTACGGTGCAGGTCAGTTCAACGGCAGCTCGGGTTACGAGGAAGCTGCCGCGCAAGGCTTGGTGGCGGGTATCAATGCCGCTCGCCGCATCAAGGGACTCTCGCCGATGCGCCTTGACCGCGCGAGCAGCTATATCGGCACGCTGATCGACGATCTTGTCACCAAAGGCTGCACCGATCCGTATCGCATGATGACCTCGCGCTCGGAATACCGCCTCATTCTGCGCCAAGACAACGCCGACGAGCGTTTGACCCCGATCGGTCGCGAGATGGGGCTGGTGGACGACACGCGGTTTGCCCATTTCGAGGCGCGCCAAGCGCAAAAAGCCGCCGAACGCGCGCGACTGGAGCGCACCGTGCTGTCCCCGACGGAAGAACTCAACGCACTGCTCGCCGAAAACGGCACCACCCCCGTGCAAACAGGCGTGCGTTTGATCGATTTATTGAAGCGCCCGCAGCTCGACTATGCGGCACTCGAAGCGGTCGACCCCGACCGCCCGCAGCTTGACCCGCTGGTGATCGAGCAGGTCGAGGTGGAACTGAAATACGAAGGCTATATTCGCCGCCAACAAGCGCTCATCGATGAGATGCGACGGCTGGAAAACCGCCTTATCCCCGCCGACATGGATTATTACGCCGTGACGGGGCTGCGCAAGGAAGCGCAGGAAAAACTCAGCCGCGTGCGCCCCTACTCGATCGGGCAGGCATCCCGCATCAGCGGCGTCAGCCCTGCGGATGTGTCGGTGCTCATTCTCGCCACGGGAGGTGACCGCGCATGATCGACAAATCGCTGCTGCAACGCTATGCCGCCGATCTGGGCGTGACGCTGACCGACGCGCAGCTTACGCAATTTGACACCTACGCGGAACTGCTGTGCGAATGGAACGAAAAAATGAATTTGACAGGCATTACCGATCCTTACGGCATCGTCGTTCGCCATTTTCTGGATAGCTTGACGCTGGTGCCGCACCTCAAAGAAGGCGCGACACTCATCGATGTCGGCACGGGAGCGGGATTTCCCGCGATCCCCGTCGCCATTGCGCGTCCCGATGTGAAGGTGACGCTGCTCGACAGCCTGCAAAAGCGCCTGAATTTCCTCGCCGCCGTATGCGATGCGCTGGGTCTTTCCTGCGAAAGCGTGCACGCCCGCGCCGAGGACGGCGGGCAGCAGGCGGCGCTGCGCGAGCAATTCGATGTTGCGACCGCGCGCGCGGTCGGAGCATTGCCGACGCTGTGCGAATATTGTGTGCCGTTTGTGAAAACGGGCGGCATCTTTGCGGCGATGAAAGGTCCCGACAGCGACAGCGAGCTGGAAGCGGCACGCCGTGCCGCCAAAACGCTGGGCGCTGCCTATCGCGCGACGCAAAAGCTCACCGTTCCCGCCGCCCCGAAAGCGGACGAGGAAACGCTTGATCGGCGCATTATCGTGTTTGAAAAAACCGCGCAAACCCCGAAGCGCTATCCCCGCCCCGCTGCCAAAATTGCCAAAAACCCGTTGTGATAAAAACAACATCTTGCCTCCCTCTGATGAGGGAGGTGACAAAACCGCAGGTTTTGGCGGAGGGAGAGACGCATTCGCACCTATCGTCTCGAACAGGTATGCGTCACGGTTTTGCGCATGTGTCATGTAGATCGTGATCGTCAGTTCTAAAAAGTGTGTAACCATTTGACCGCGCGGTGAAAATCTCTCTCCCCCGGTCGGCTTTGCCGACCGCCCCCTCGTCAGAGGGGGCCGAGAAAGTCTCGCCGCCTCCCACATCATAAACCCTACTATTTTCATAAAAAAGGAGACGATTATCCATGCAACTGCCTATGTTTTATGTGGAGGATATTATCCGCCGCGCACTTGCCGAAGACATTTCCTATCTCGACACCACCACCGATTACATGATCGCCGAGGACGCGCGTGACACCGCCGAGCTGATCGCGAAAGCGGAAGGCGTGGTGTGCGGTCTGGACATCGCGCTGCATGTGTTCGAAATGCTCGACCCCACCTTTGAATATACCGTGTATCTCGGTGACGGCAGCCATGTAAAAAAAGGCGACCGTATCGCGCGTTACAGCGGTAACACCCGTGCGCTGCTCAAGGGCGAGCGCACCGCGCTCAACCTGCTGCAACATCTGTCGGGCATCGCCACCGCCACGGCAACCGCCGTTAAGCTGACCGAAGGCACCAACGCCGCGATCACCGACACCCGCAAAACGCTGCCCGGCATGCGCGCGCTGCAAAAGTATGCCGTGACCATGGGCGGCGGCAAAAACCATCGCTTTAACCTGTCCGACGGCGCGATGCTCAAGGACAATCATATCGATGCAGCAGGCGGCATCACCCCCGCTGTCAAGGCGCTGCGTGACAAGCTCGGTCACATGGTCAAGCTCGAAGTCGAGACCCGCGACCTTGCCGAAGTAAAAGAAGCAGTCGAAGCAGGTGCGGATATCATCATGCTCGACAATATGTCCTGCGACATGATGAAAGAAGCGGTTGCGCTCGTTGGCGGTCGCGCGCTGCTTGAAGCGAGCGGCGGCATCACCGCCGACACCCTGCGCGCTGTTGCGGAAACGGGCGTGGATGTCATTTCGATCGGCGCACTCACCCACTCGGTTATCGCGATGGACATCTCTATGAAGATGGTGCGCGAATAAGCGGTTATGAACTATCCGATCGACAAGCAAAGCGGCAAGCCCGCTTATTTGCAGCTGTATGAACAACTGCGCCGCCATATCACCGACGGCACCTATCCGTTCGGCACGCGTCTGCCCTCCAAGCGCTTGCTCGCCGAGGAAATCGGCATCAGCGTGATCACGGTGGAGCACGCGTATGCCGTGCTGTGCGACGAAGGCTATGCCGAGGCACGCCACCGCAGCGGTTATTTTGCCGCATTCACCGACACGGCGCATCAAGTGCCCGAGGTGATGCCCGAAGAGGAACCCGCGCCGCCTGTGCTGCCCGATGCCACAGAGCATATGCCGTTCTCGGTATTGGCAAAAACGATGCGACGCGTGCTGTCCGAGCAGGGTGACGCGCTTCTTGTGCGCTCGCAAAACCACGGCGATCCCGTGCTGCGCCGCGCGATCGCGGCATATTTGGCGCGCGCGGCAGGCTTGACCGTGCGACCCGAACAGGTCATCATCGGCTCGGGCGCGGAATATTTATACAGTCTCTTAGCACAACTGCTGGGCGGCCATGTTTTCGCGATCGAAAACCCGTGCTACGAGAAAATCCGCCGCGTATATGAAGCTTGCGGTATCACCTGCGACCGTCTTGCCATGGGCAAAGACGGCATTCGCGCTGCGGAGCTGGCGCGCACCGATGCCACGGTGCTGCATGTCACCCCGTTTCACAGCTTTCCGAGCGGCATTTCCGCTTCCGCATCCAAACGCGCGGCGTATTTGCGCTTTGCCGCCGAACGCGACGGCGTGGTGATCGAAGACAACTACGATTCGGAGCTGACCGTCTCTTCGAAAAATGTCGATCCGCTGTTTTCGCTCGATGACCGCCGCGTGATTTACCTGAACACCTTTTCCCACACGGTCGCCCCGTCGATCCGCGTGGGTTATATGATCCTGCCCGTCACGCTGCTCGACACATTTGAAGAGCGCCTCGGGTTTTATTCCTGCACCGTGCCGTTATTTGAACAGCATGTGCTCGCCGCGCTGCTCGACAGCGGCGATTTTGAGCGCCACATTCACCGTGTGCGCCGCCGCCGCCGTCAAGCGCTGTAAAAAATTGCATCCCGCCGAAAGGAGCCTTTCTTCATGGCATATAAAAAAGTGCTGACAATTCAAGACATCTCCTGCGTCGGGCAATGCTCGCTGACCGTTGCGCTGCCGATCATCTCGGCTTGCGGCGTGGAAACCTGCGTGTTGCCCTCGGCGGTGCTGTCCTCTCACACGGGCGGCTTCAAAGGCTACACTTTCCGCGATTTGACCGACGATATCCCCGCGATCGCCGCGCATTGGCGCGCCGAAGGCATCCGCTTTGACGGCGTTTACACGGGTTATCTCGGCTCGACGCAGCAGATCGATCGGGTGATGGATCTTATCGACAGCGAGCTTGTGAGCGGCGTTAAAATCGTCGATCCCGCCATGGCGGATCACGGCACGCTCTATCCCGGTTTTGACGATGCGTTCGTCGAAGCGATGAAGCGCCTTTGCGCCAAAGCGGATTATCTGCTGCCGAATCTCACCGAGGCTTGCCTGCTCACGGGAACGCCCTATCAAGCAAGCGTCGACAAGGCATTCATCGACGGGTTGCTGGGAAAACTGCTCGCCCTCGGCTGCAAAAACGTGGTGATGACGGGCGTTTCCTACGATCCGCAAAAAACGGGCGTCGTGGTGTATGACGGCGAGACGGTTTTTGCCTATGACCACGAAAAAGAGCCCGCCACCTGCTACGGTACAGGCGATATCTTCGCCTCCGTTTTTACAGGCGCGCTGCTGCGCGGCAAAGCTGCCGCCGATGCCGCCGCGATTGCCGCCGATTTCACGGTGCGTTGTGTCCGCGAGACCGCAAAACACGAAAACCATTGGTACGGCACGGTGTTTGAGCCGCTCCTCGGCATACTGTGCGAGAAGATGAAATAACGAAAACCCTCCTTGTCTTTCGGCAAGGAGGGTTTTTATTGTGCGCGGCAATCCTTCGTAGGGGACGATGCACCTTCTACGCCACGGTGCGTCATACTGAGCGAAGTCTCATCCGCGTCACCCTGAGCGAGCCGCAGGCGAGTCGAATGGGTCTCGGATGAGACGGAGTCGAATGTATCTCGCTGTGACTGCACTTAGGCTGACGCATGATTTTATAGGGAACGGATAAATCCGCTCCCTATTTTCGTGGAAGGATTAAAAGCCTCCCTCACCGAGGGAGGTGGATTTCGGCGTCCACAGACGCCAAAAGACGAAGGGAGTTTTCGTGGTGATTGTGGCAACTCCCCCAGTCATTTGCTTCGCAAATGCCGCCTTCCCCGTGGGGGAAAGGCTTTTCTCGCTAAAGCTTTCTGTATCCCCCGGCATAGGCGGGGGGTATTTGTCCTAAAGGTACAACGAAAAACCCTCTGTCTTTCGACAGAGGGTTTTGTTTTGGAGCGGCTTACGAGGCTCGAACTCGCTACCTCCACCTTGGCAAGGTGGCGCTCTACCAGATGAGCTAAAGCCGCAAATGCAAGGCATAGTATACCAGACTATGCCTCGCTTGTCAATAGCCTTTTTTAAAAAAATCAACGATTTTCTATAAATGCCGCAATCATTTCCACCGCTGCATCGATGCCGAAAGTCGCGCTGTTCACCGTCAAATCGTAGCTCGATGCCTCGCCCCACTTTTCATCGGCATAAAAATCGTGATATCCTGCGCGTTTTTTATCCGTGCGCTGCATCAGCACCGCCGCGTCCTTTTCTTTGAGCCCTTTCACGCGGCAGATGCGCTCGATTTTCGCCTCTCTGTCCGCATGCACAAAAATGCGCACCAAATCGGGGTTGCCGCTGAGCACATATTCCGCACAGCGCCCGACAATGACGCAGCTGCCCTTGGCAGCAACATCGCGGATGACATCGCTCATCGCGAGGAACACCTGGTTGCCGAGCGGCAGCGGTACATTGCCCGCACCGTAACCGCCCACGGCGAGCGAATACAAAAAGCTGCTCGTGGGTTTTTCGTCGAGACTTTCGATCATTTCCTTGGTCAGCCCGCTGCGCTCCGCAGCACTGCTGAGCAACTGCCGATCGTAAAACGGAATACCGAGGCGATTGGCGAGCTTTTCGCCCAGCTCATGCCCGCCGCTGCCGAATTGGCGACCGATCGTAATAATAACAGGTTTCATAAAAAAGCCTCCTTCGCTTGTCGCGCTGTTTATCGTGTCACTTCGCCGACGAGCCGATCCCCGTCAACGCCCGTGATGCATACATTCACCGTTTCGCCCGCTTTCACCTCGCCCGTCATGCGACAAGGCAGATAGCCGCGCGTATAGCCGAGCGCCGCGCCGTCCTCGGTGCGCGTTTCACACAACACCGCCTGCGTCGTGCCGACCGCCGCCGCTAAAATTTCACGGCGCACCGCTTCCATCGCTTCGGTCATCCGATGCGCCCGATCGGTTTTTTCGGCGTTGCCGATTTGATCGGGACGCTTTGCTGCAATCGTTCCCGCGCGGCGGGAATAGGGAAATACATGCGCTTTCGAGAAGCGCATTTTTTGCGCAAACGCGAGCGACGCTTCGAAATCCTCCGCCGTTTCGCCGGGGAATCCGACCATGATATCGGTCGTGAGCGTGCCGCTCGGGAATGCCGCGAGTAATTTTTGACACACCGCTTCGTATTCGGCGGTGGTGTAGTGTCGGTTCATGCGCTTAAGCGTCGCATCGCAGCCGCTTTGCAGCGCAACATGGAACTGCTCGCACAATTTATCCACACGCGCCAAACGCGCGATCAATGCATCGGTCATGTGATCGGGTTCAAGCGAGCCCAGACGAATGCGCTCGATGCCCTCAACCGCCGCTGCGGCTTCCACCGCATCGGCAAGCGTCTGTCCCGTATCCTTGCCGAATGAGGTGAGGTTGATGCCGACAAGCACCGCTTCGCGGTAGCCTTTTTCGACGAGCGTTTCCAGCTCCGCCGTCAGTTCGGTAAGCGAACGCGAACGCACTCTGCCGCGCGCATACGGAATGATGCAATAGGTGCAAAAACGGTCGCAGCCGTCCTCGATTTTCACAAACGCGCGGGTGCGCTCTTCAAAATCCTCAATGCAAAGCGGCTCATACTGCGCCGTATGCGGCGTAACCGCCGCCACACGCTCGCCGCTTCCCAAAAATGCCGCCACCGCCGACGGCAGCGCCGCGCGTTGCGCGTTACCCAGCACGATATCCGCTGCAGAAAGCGCCGCCGCTTCATCGGGAAACGCTTGCGGCATGCAGCCCGTTAACACGATCACGCTGTTTTCATGCAGGCGGCGCAAACGACGCAACAACTGCCGCAGCTTGCGATCGCTCTCGCCCGTCACCGTGCAGGAATTAACCACGATCACTGCCGGCTCAACAACGCTGCTTTCATGGTACACCGCCGTGTCATAGCCGTGGCGACGCATGAGCGCCATCATCGCTTGCGTTTCATACTGATTTACTTTACAGCCAAGCGTATGAAAATATGCGTTCATGCCATCGCCTCCTTTGGTTTTAACGGTATCAGTATACAATATTTTCGGGCAAAACGCAAGAGGCAACAAATCCCTGTCAGTACCTTGCGTTTTGCGGTAAATTGTGCTAAGATTAGTATAACTGTAAACGCCCATTGAAAGGAGGTTTGCCCATGCGCCGTCGATACGATCGCACCATGGCATCGTTTGATCTGCGCCAGCCGTGGATGTTATCCCTGCTGCTCATTGCGCTTGTGCCGCTTTTTCCCGAATATATCGCCCCGTTTTTGTCGATCGGCGCGTTCTTCTTCGCGCGTGCGGATGTAAAACAGCATCATCGGCAGGTGCGGGTCGGTGCAGCGGGAAAAATCCTGCTGTTTTACCTTGCTTTTATGGCAATTCACCTGCTTTGGGCAACCGATCGGGGCATGAGCCTTCTCTCGCTTGGCTACTGGGTCGCGATGTTGATGACCTATCTGTCGATGACCTCGATCCTCACTTCTCCGCGCCGCATTGAAACCGCCCTGTTTTTGCTGTCGGTCATTGTCGGTCTGGTCGGCTTGATTGCTTGCGCGCAGTATGTGTGCGTCGGCATCCTGCATATCGAGCAGGTGCCGCTGCAGGTGTGGGACTTTGTGGACGAACAGGTATACAGCCTGGTCGATATGAATATTACGCTGCATTCGCTCGGTGTGCGCGCGGGTTCCACATTCTCGAACCCCAATCTGTTCGGGCAATACGCCGTTATGGCGATCCCCTTTGTCGCGGCTTATGGTTTTTCCGGCGAACGCTCGGCGGCAAAGATCATTGCGCGGTTTTCGCTGCTCTTTGTGGTGCTCGGCGTGTTTTTCTCCTTCTCGCGCGGCTCCTATTTGGCGCTGATCGCCGTTGCGATCGTGATGTGCGCAGCCAATATCCGCCGTATGATCCCTATGCTGATCGTGGCGCTGTCGGGACTTTTGCTGCTGCCCGATGCCATCTGGGCGCGTCTACTCAGCATCGGCGACGCCTCGGATGTGGCGATCACCGAACGCTTCCAGGTGTGGGGCGTAACGATGCAGGTGTTTTTCGAACGCCCTGTGGCAGGACACGGCATCGG
>JAZURB010000046.1:0-2383 GCA_045605945.1 Acutalibacteraceae bacterium | reverse complement strand
CATGTCAAGGACGGCATGTTCCTTGCTTCTGCGCGTGCGGAAAACGGCGTGTTCGACACCGATTATCGCGGCAAACGCGCACCGTTTGCGCCCAAAGCGGTCGGTGCGGCGCACGACGAGGCGTATTGGGCAAATATCGTCGGCGCGCTTCGCGAAAGCGGCTATGACCGCAGCTTGACGATCGAGCATGACGATGCGGGTGTGACGGCGGAAAACGGCATCGTGATGACCGCCAAATGCATCACTTCACTGTTATAATCAACCGTTATGAACGACACGGATTCGAAGAAAACGGATCTGTGCCGTTCTTATTTTGGAAAAAAGGAGCATTCCCCCTCATGTGGTATCAACATTCCTGTGTCTATCAAATCTATCCGCTCGGCATGTGCGGTGCGCCGCTGCAAAATGACGGCGCGGCAGCAAATCGCTTGGCGGTCATCACCGACGAATGGCTCGATCATATCCGCTCGCTCGGCATGACAACGATCCTGTTTAATCCGCTTTTTGAAAGCGATGCCCACGGCTACGACACGCGCGATTATTATCATGTCGATGTGCGTCTCGGCACCAATGCGGATCTCGCAGACCTCTGCCGTCGTATTCACGAGCGGGGCATGAAGGTGCTGTTCGACGGCGTATTCAATCATGTCGGACGCGGCTTTTGGGCATTTCGCGATGTGCAGGAAAAGCGGTGGGACAGCCCATATAAGGATTGGTTCCGTATTTCATTTGACGGTAACTCCTGCTATAACGACGGCTTCTGGTATGAAGGCTGGGAGGGTCATTTTGAACTGGTTAAGCTGAATTTGTATAACGGCGATGTGCGTGCACATTTGTACGATGCCATTCGTGCCTGGGTGCGTGAGTTTGATATCGACGGTTTGCGCCTCGATGTGGCGTATTGCCTGCCTGCGGAATTTCTCGCGGAGCTGCGCCGCGTGACGGGGGAGATCAAACCCGATTTCTGGCTGCTCGGTGAAACGCTCCACGGCGACTACAACCGCTTTATGAACGATAACGCTTGTCACAGCGTCACCAACTACGAATGCTATAAAGGGCTCTATTCGTCCTTTAACGAGAATAATATGCACGAGATCGGTTACAGCCTGCACCGCCAGTTCGGGCCTGACAACTGGTGCCTCTACACGGGCAAAACGCTGCTCAGCTTTGTGGATAACCACGATGTTTCCCGCATTGCGTCGCAGCTGAAAACGGCGGCGCATCTGCCTGTGATTTACGGCATGCTTTTCGGTATGCCGGGTGTACCCGCGGTGTATTACGGCAGCGAATGGGGCATGAAGGCTGCTAAATCCGAAGGCGATCCCGCGTTGCGTCCGTTTGTTGCGGCACCTGAGAAAAACGAACTTTCCGCATTTATTGCGGCTCTTGCTGCAGCGCGGGGGAACAGTCCTGCGCTGTGTCGCGGCAGCTATCGACAACTGCTTGTGCAGCCGTGTCAACTCATTTTCGAGCGCGAAGCGGACGGCGAGCGGGTCATCGTGGCAATCAACAGTGCCGACATACCGTTTTCGGCGCATTTCGATGCCCGCGCAGGTCGCGCTGTCGATTTGATCACAGGCAGTGATCACGATTTCGGCGGCGGCAGCGAATTGCCGCCTTACAGCGTGGCGTTTTGGAAAATCACGGGATAAACAGGCGGGCGGCAATAGTTCCCGCTTTACAAAAAGCAAAGAATATGGTATACTAAATCGGTTTGGTAAATTCCCAAACCGTATCTTGAACAAAAAGGTGATCAAAACATGAAATACGATGTGATCATTGTCGGTGCAGGTGCCGGCGGCATTTTTACGGCACACGAGTTGCTGGAAAAACGCGGTGATCTGAAAATCGCGGTGTTTGAAGCGGGTCATGCGCTGGAAAACCGTCGCTGCCCGATCGACGGCGACAAGGTAAAAAGCTGCATTAAATGCAAAAGTTGCGCTATCATGAGCGGCTTCGGCGGCGCGGGTGCGTTTTCTGACGGTAAATATAATATCACCAACGATTTCGGCGGCACGCTGTATGAGCATATCGGCAAAACCAAAGCGCTCGAGCTGATGAACTATGTTGACGAGATCAACATGGCTTACGGCGGCGAGGGTACGAAGATGTATTCCACCGCAGGCTCGCGTTTTGACAAGCTGTGCATGCAAAATAAGCTCAAGCTGCTCAGCGCATCGGTGCGCCATCTCGGCACGGACATCAACTATGTCGTGCTGGAAAATCTCTATAATAAAATGAAGGACGCGATCGATTTCTATTTCGATTGCCCCGTTGAGCATCTCGAGGTGTTGGAAAACGGTTACCGCGTGCTCACCAAGCAGGGCACCTACGATTGCGACAAATGTGTCGTGTCGGTCGGTCGCAGCGGCAGCAAATGGAT
>JAZURB010000045.1:0-1671 GCA_045605945.1 Acutalibacteraceae bacterium | reverse complement strand
AGGACACGGCATCGGCCTGGGCGGCATTTGGCCGCGCCTTGCGGAATGCGGCTTCACTGCTCCGCATGCGCACAATACCTTTTTGGAATTTCTCGCCGAGGGCGGCGTGATCGGTTTGCTGCTGTTGATGTTCTTGATTTGGAAACTGTTCCGCACCGGTTTTGAACTGATTATTCACACACCGAAAACCCGCATGTACGGCGCGGCGATCATCGCGTTCGTCGCAGGCTTCTGCCTCGGCGGCATGGTGGATTTCCCGCTGTTTGCCCCCAAGACGATCGGCATGTTTATGATGGTGGCGGCATTTTCCGATTGCTTCGGCGCGCTGTATATGAAGCACGCCCCTGCGACGCTGGAATCGTCCGTGCCGTTTTACGGTGCCTTGCGCGACCGCGCGGAAGGCTGGGTCAAAAAGAAAACCGCTCCCAAAGAGGAGTAATTGAAAAAAAGCATTCGCAATCAGCGAATGCTTTTTTATTTTGCGTATCTTTGCTTTATTCTTTCCGTAGATCGATGCCTTGGTTGTGCACAGGGTTCTTCCGCGGGGCGTCGAGGTCGCCGCCCCCTCCGAAGATGATCGTAGGGAACGGATTTATCCGTTCCTTTTTTGCAGAAGGCAAAGCGGGCGACCAATGGTCGCCCCTACGGTTTTGCGGCAACATTCGTTGGGAACAATGCGACATCGTTCCGTTTTTTGCGAAGGGCATCGCCTTGAGCATAGCCGCAGGTTAGACCCATTCGACTCATCCGCGTCACCCTGAGCGAGCCGCAGGCGAGTCGAATGGGTCTCGGATGTGGCGCAGTCGAACATTATACAAAACCGCGCCCCCTGTGTTTGCACAGAGAGCGCGGTTAATCGTTAGGTATTTCGCAATTCCGCGATAAAGCAGGTTTGCTCGCCGTTTTGGGCGGTGATCAGCGTGTGACCTTGTTCGGTAACGGTTTGATAGATATCCAGCGTATCGTGAAGCTTCGCTTCATGCGAAAACACGATAGAAAATCCCGTAAGATCGGCAAGCTTCTCTTCGCCCACCGCATCAAACACAATATCCGCATAGCGGGTGTTGTTGAGATGGCGATTAAAGTCCAGCTGCGAATAGGCCACGGTGTGCTGCGCGATACGCGCGCCGTCGGTTGCTGCTTTCAATCGCGGCATATCCGCACAGGTATGCGGTGCATCCGCGACATGCGGCACGTCATACGGGAATGCGGACGGACGAAGCAAGGTGTGCGCCTTTACATCCACCAACACAAACACCGCCATGCTGTCGATCAGCAGGTTTCCTTCGCTGTCCTCAAAGCGATAACAGCGATAAAATTTCATACCTTTAACGCTGTGGCTCCACGTTTTCACGACGATGCTCTCGCCCGACGCGGGGCGACGGTAGATCACGCAGTTGTTTTGGAGCACCAGAAACGCCATACCGAGCGCCGCGATCGCGTCAAACCCGAGACCGCCCTCGCCGAAATGCAGCTCGCCCGCTTCTTGCTGATAGCGCAGCTGCGCTGAAGGCGTCAGCAATCGGTCGGGGCCGACATCGGTTGTTGCCACGCGGGTATGCCACGAGAAAACCGGCTGAATAGCTTCCGAACATATGTTCATATTCTTAAGCCTCGCTTATCGGATGACCTCGATGCCGCCGAGGTACGGACACAGCACTTCGGGAACCG
>JAZURB010000044.1:0-5046 GCA_045605945.1 Acutalibacteraceae bacterium | reverse complement strand
TCACCGCAAGCGCGCCGTCGGCAAGCAAATGCACATCCAGCTCCGCGCCGTAGCCGTTTTCGGCGGCGGCACGGAAGGCGGCCAGACTGTTTTCGGGGCGACCGTCCCCGTGCAAGCCGCGATGCGCAAACAGCGCGTGTTCAAACGGCGCCATTTGCTCGCGACGCTGTCCCTTCACGCTCAGCAGATACAGCGCGGGAAGCACGACCAAGAGCAACACGGCAATAAGCCAAATCCAAAGCATAGCTTAATCCTCAACATCAAAGGCTTCGAGCCCTTTTTTGGAAACGGGACGGTTATCGCCGTGTTTGACAAAGCACATCGTCGTAAACGACAGGGCGACCGCCGTCGCTGCATAAATAAACAAAATTTTCGAGTTCACATGGTCATACAGATACCCCGACAGAATGGGGGTGATCACCTGCGCTGCCATGCTGAAGGTGTAATAATATCCCGTGAATTTTCCGATGTCGCCGCCGTCGCACATTTCCACCACCATAGGCAGCGAGTTGACATTGATGGATGCCCATGCAACGCCGACCAGCACAAAGCCGATAAACAGCGCGGGGTGGAAGCGATCGGCGAGCAGCGTGTAAACAAACATCACAAGGAAGCAGGTCGCAAGCAAGCCTGCGCCGAACAAAATGGTTTTCTTGCGGCCGATGCGTCCCGCGACAATGCCGACGGGAATATAGCTGGCGATCGCGCCGACGGTCGCCACCGTCAAGCACAGGGTGGCCTGTCCCGGCGCCATGCCCCATTGCGTGGTGGCATACACCGAGAACCATGTCGTCACCGCGTTGTAGCCGATGTACCACAGCGCCACCGAGGCAAGCACAAACAACAGGCTGCGCTTGACCGCTTTGGGCATTTTGGCTTTGCCGTCGGCGGCTTTTTCGGTGAGCTGCTCTTCGGGATGCGCCGCCTCATAAGCGGCCTGCTCGGCAGCGAGCTTCGGCTCGTTGACAAACAGCAGCAAAATCAGCAACGAGACGAGCATGATGCCCGCGACAATCAAGAAAATCGGCAGATAGTTGATGTGGGCAAGCCCTTCGGTGCGGGGTTTGGAATACAGTACCGACGTGAACGCCAGATACAGCACACCGCCCACGGCACCCATCAAGTTGATCACGGCGTTGCCTTTACTGCGCAGCGGTTTCGGGGTCACATCGGGCATCAGCGCCACGGCGGGACTGCGATACAGTCCCATCGCCACGAGCAACATGCCGAGCAGCGCCACAAAACCGATGAATTTCGCTATTGACGGCGCGGCAAAATAGGCGTTGTCAAAGAGCGGCAGCCCGATCATCAGCGCGCAGGCAAGCAGCGTGCCCACCGTGATATACGGTTTGCGGCGACCGAGCGGGTGGCGGCATTTGTCCGACAACCCGCCGAACAGCGGCAGGAGAAATAACGCCAGGATATTATCCGCCGCCATGATTGCGCCCGACCAGGTTTTATCGATCGCGAAAGTACCCGTTAAAATCAGCGGGATCAAATTATCGTACATCTGCCAAAAGGCACTGATGGACAAAAACGCAAAACCGATCAGCACGGTGCGTTTCACATTGAGCTTCATCGCATCACCTCAACCGCATTATGCCAAGGGGTTGGGGTAGCGACCGTTTTTCACCATGTTGCCGATCGCATCGATCACCATTTGGTGATCCTCTTTATAGGTCATGCCGTACCACTTGTCGGCGGTATTCATCACGGTCGTGTCGCACACGCCGTTTTGCATCATGGTATCCACCGCGAAGGGGAGATAGAACTCCGCTTTGAGCGGGTTGGCGGCGGGGTTGCCGTTCACCTCGTCAAGGAAGGCGACGAACAGATCGTGGAATTGATCGAGCGCCGCGGCGGGGAAGCCCCAGCAGTTCATCGAAACGGTGGTGTCCTCGGCAAGCGTCTCCCAATTTTCGCCGTCCTCGGTGAAGGCGGGAACGTCGTCGCGCCATTCGATGCGGGTGAGCTCGACAATGGAGGTCAGCAGCGCGTTTTCGTCGGTCTCGCAAACGCCGCGCGACACCGAGCCGTTTTCGGTCAGCGTGTTTTTCAGCGCATAACCGACCATCGCGCAGTGCAGCTTGCCGTCATCGGCTTGCTCGCGTGCAAAGAAATCGGCAAGCAGCTTGAAGCATTCGCCGCCGTAGTAATCGTCCGCGTTGATCACGGCGAACGGCGTGTCCACCACGCCCGCGCAGCACAGGATCGCGTGACCCGTGCCCCACGGTTTTTCGCGACCCTCGGGGATCGCGTAGCCTGCGGGCAGACGGTCGAGCTCTTGGTATACATATTCCACGGGGAGGAGCTTTTCCGCTGCCGCGCCGACAGCCGCTTTGAATTCTTCCTCGATGGCGTGCTTGATAATAAAGACCACCTTGCCGAAGCCTGCTTGCTTGGCGTCATACACCGCATATTCGATGAGCTTTTCGGCGTTCGGTCCAACGGGAGTAACCTGCTTGAGTCCGCCGAAGCGGCTGCCCATACCCGCAGCCATAACAACTAAAGTCGGTTTTTGCGTTGCCATAGGTAATTCCTCATTTCTTTTATGTTTTTGAAAAAACGGTTGCACTTATGAAAAAAACGCGTATAATAAGAAGTGCAACAACTCTTAATTACTATTATACACGGAGGAAAGCAAAATGGCAATACTTATTACAGGCGGTTGCGGATATATTGGCAGCCATACTTGTGTGGAAATGATCAAAGCGGGCTACGATATCGTGGTTTTGGACAATTTTTATAACAGTAAGCCCGAAGCGCTGCGTCGCGTTGAGGCATTGACGGGCGCGAAAATCCCGTTTTATGAGTGCGACATCCGCGATGAGGAAGGCATGAAAGCCGTGTTCGCGGCGCACAAGATTGATGCGGTCATCCATTTTGCGGGTCTCAAGGCGGTCGGCGAATCGGTGCAAAAGCCGCTCGAGTATTACGATAACAATGTCAACGGCACGCTGGTGCTCTGCCGCGTGATGAAGGAAGCGGGCTGCAAGCGCATCATCTTCAGCTCCTCCGCCACCGTTTACGGCGGCGAAAACCCCTCGCCGCTGAAGGAAGATATGCCCACGGGCGCTGTCACCAACCCCTACGGCCGCACCAAATATGTCATTGAGGAGATTCTCAAGGATGTGTGCGTGTCCGATCCCGCATTCTGCGCGGTGCTGCTGCGCTATTTCAACCCCGTCGGTGCGCATGAAAGCGGCAACATCGGCGAAGATCCCAACGGCATCCCCAACAACCTGATGCCCTTCCTGCTGCAGGTGGCCATCGGCAAGCGCGAGCAGCTGCCCGTGTCCGGCAACGATTACGACACCCCCGACGGCACGGGCGTGCGCGATTACATCCATGTGGTCGACTTGGCGCAGGGTCATGTGAAGGCGGTCGATTATGCGCTGGAGCATACGGGTGCCCAGCCGATCAACCTCGGCACCGGCATCGGCTACAGCGTGCTCGATATGGTGCATACCTTTGAAGCGGTCAACGGTGTGCCCGTGCCGCATGTGATCACCGCGCGCCGCCCCGGCGACGTGGCAACCTGCTATTCCGACCCGAAGAAGGCGGAAGAGCTGCTCGGCTGGAAAGCGCAGAAAAACCTCGAGGATATGTGCCGCGATTCGTGGAAATGGCAATCGCAAAACCCGAAGGGTTACGAATAAGATGAGAAACGCCCCCGTCCACCCGAACGGGGGCGTTTTTTTATATAAACAAGAAACCCGTAGAGGGTGATGTGAACTGTCACCATTCACCGAGGCATCAATCTTCTTTGCCGAGCAACCAATTTACCGAAACATTCAACGCGTCAGCCAAAGCGGTCAATTCAATATCCGATACCGGTCGTTTTTGTCCTTCCAACAACGACAGTGCGGGAACACTAATGTCTACACCGGCTAATTGCAATTTGGCGAGCAGCTCGATTTGCTTCATACCTTGCTTTTTGCGTGCTTGTGTAACGCGGGCGCCAATCAAATTGCGATCACCCAGCGCCAGCTTTCGTGGTTTCATACTGCTCACCTCCTTCTTTTTGTATTATATGGCAGACAAGGGTTGCTTTATTTGGTAATACCAAATATAATAAATTTTGGTATTACCAAATAAAAAGGAGGGGTTACAATGAAACGTTGTTTTTTTATCGGTCATCGCGATGCGCCGTCATCGGTATTTCCGCAGATAAAGAGCGCGATCGAACAGTGCTTTACAGAACAAGAAAACGTGGAGTTTTACGTTGGCAAATACGGAATGTTCGATCAGATGGTGATTCAAGCGTTGCTGGATATCAAGAATGTATATCCGCAAATAAAACTATACATGGTTATCCCGTATCATCCGTCAATACGCAAAGTAACCGTACCCGATGCGTTCGACGGCGCATATTATCCGAGTAATATGGAACTCGTCCCGCCGCGGTATGCCATTGTGCAGGCAAACCGCAGGGTGATAGATCAGGTCGATCACGTTATTGCGTATTGTTGTTCGGCAACGGGAAACACCGCTGCTTTTGTACATTATGCAAGGTGCAAAAAGAAAGAAGTTACCTTATTGCATCGTCCCTAACAGCAAAAACGCCCCCGCTCATCCGAACGGGGGCGTTTTTTGTATCTTTAGATAGAAATAAACCCCCGGCTCTACCGGGGGAGAAATAACGAAGCGGAGCAAACCCTTGCCTCCCCCTTCCGACTCGGCTTCGCCTCGCATGTATAACTTCCGCTTGCCAAATCGGAGATTTGGAGCGTCAGGCATGTCAGGGGAGGTGGATGCGGCTTAGCCGCAGACGGAGGGGTAGTCAAGGGTTTTCTCTCCCTCAGTCCTCGCTTTTGCTCGGACAGCTCCCTCGTCAGAGGGAGCCAAGAACAGGTGGATCCATTTTACCCGTTTTACGGGTGGCTGTGCGTATGATGTGATAATAACATTTCAGCGCCCCTATAAGGGGCAGTGCAAACCCGCCGCAAGATGGTTTCCATGGCGAGATACATTCGACTCCGCAACCTACGGTTGCTCCGCTCAGTATGACGCGCTGTGGAGATGGATATATGCGAAGTCGGAGGC
>JAZURB010000043.1:0-2134 GCA_045605945.1 Acutalibacteraceae bacterium | reverse complement strand
ACCCGCCCTCTGCTACCACATTGCCGTTACCATGTCACCTAAGTTCCGCCGCCTCTTGCCAATCGTGCAGAATGTGCCACAACGCAGCGGAATACGCTTCCATCGCGGCACCAAACCCGAGCATTCCACCGGCTGCATCCTCGTCGTGGGGGATAATATGAACGACAATATCGACAACTTGCAAAGCACCCCAAAAAGCAGGCTTTTTCGGGGACCCCGCGGCAATCAACTCCCTGGCGCGCTCAAAGAAAATATCGGTTGTCGTACCGCTGCCGATGTGGAGAATAAATTGACTCAATTGTTATTAAACGCACAAAATGATCATGAAGAAATCATCCTCGAAGTTATTGACTTTCGCCCTGGCACTCAGTATGGTTATGACCATCCTTGTGAGCCCGAGTTGCAAAAGCCTTGACACCACCACACTACACCATACTACACAACACTACACCACACTACACCACGCTGTGGACACCGTAGTTATTTACGATAGTGTCTTTATCCGTGAGATACAGCAGGGCGATACGGTCTATCTAACGCGAGTAGAGTGGCGCGATCGATGGCGCACGCAACTCGTTCATGACACCATCGTCCATACCGATAGTATCGTGCAAGTTATAGAACACCCACCAGAGAGATATATCCCTCCGTTTTACAAACATTGCACCACCATCCTGTGGATCATACTTGCAGCAGGCATCGTGTACATCGTTTGTAAAACATACATTAAATTTAGATTGTAGTTTTCATAGTAAAAGGTTATTATCAAAGCCACTTCGTCGTGAGACGCGGTGGCTTTTTTATCTTGTCTCGCCTTTACATTCTACACTTTACAGCTTTAACATTATCACACTATCACATAAAAAAAAGAGTCAAATGGTAAAGGTGCTTGATTTTAATTATTTTTGTAGGCACGGAGTGCCATATATTTTGCACCTACTTTGGTATGGCGTGTTTTTGCACATAACATGTTATACAACATGTTTTGGCGTAGATTCTTGTATTTATGGAAAAAAAATAGTAACTTTGCGGGCGAAAAAGATTGACAACTCTATCAAAGATGGTGTCAAATAAGCGTCCCTTTGTTTGCTACCGAATAGGCTAATGCCATAAGTGCCTAGCAATGAGTACAAAAACTAGAAAAATAACAAAACCAAAAAAATAATGTTATGATGAAAACACACACACAGAAAGGCCTTCGTGGTCTGCTCGTGACATTTACCGTCGGTGTAATGTCATTGTTTAGCATCACAGCCATGGCTGCGCCTGTGTCAATTACAGGTAAAGTGGTGGATGCTAACGGAGAACCCCTGATCGGAGCAAGCGTTGTAGAGTCGGGGACATCAAATGGTACAGTTACCGATTTTGATGGTATGTTCGTGTTGTCCGTAGAAAAGGACGCTTTATTGCTTGTTTCTTATGTAGGTTTCCAATCGCAAGAGGTGCGTGCAGCTGAGGATATGGTGGTTACGCTGCGCGAGGACCAAGAGCTGCTCGAGGAAGTAGTGGTGATTGGTTATGGTACGCAGAAGCGCCGTGATGTGACGACCTCTATCTCGTCGGTAGATACCGAGGATCTGGAGAAGCGTTCTATCACCTCTGCGGCTCAAGCCATGCAGGGTAAGGCTGCGGGTGTGACCGTGGTGAAACCTAGTGGTCAGCCAGGTGCAGGCATGGTAGTGCGCGTGCGCGGTACAACCTCCATGAACGGTAGCAACGACCCACTCTATGTAGTGGACGGCGTGCCAATGACAGATATTGACTTCCTTGCACCAAACGATATCGAGACGATGCAGATTCTGAAGGACGCATCTTCAGCTGCTATCTACGGTTCGCGTGCGGCTAACGGTGTGATCATGATCACCACCAAGGCAGGTGCTGCTAGCAAGGAGAAGATCAATGTGACCTTCTCGATGTACGGCGGTTGGACACAAGTGGCAAAACGCATGGAGAGTCTGAACTACGAGCAATACCGCGAGTATCTCAGCGATTTGGGTTCGAATGTGGTGTTGCCAGATGGCTTGAAGGACGAGACCAACTGGTTTGACGAGACCTATAAGACTGGTTCGACACAGAACTACCAACTCTCCGTCAGTGGCGGTACGGATCGCGTGAACTACTACATGTCGGGTGG
>JAZURB010000042.1:0-1666 GCA_045605945.1 Acutalibacteraceae bacterium | reverse complement strand
AACCAGTTCGCTGCTGACGCTTATGACGGCGTGTACGTCATCAAAGCGGCTCTCGAGAAGGCGGGTATCACCTCTGCCGACATCTCTGTGGAAGAGCTGTGCACTGCGCTGAAGGCGGCGATGGTTGAAATCTCCGTCGAGGGTCTGACCGGCACCATGACCTGGACTGCCGATGGTGAGGTTTCCAAGGATCCCAAGGCAATGGTGATTAAAGACGGCGTTTACGCTGCTATGTAATTGGTAGTAAGCTAACAAAAAACCGACGGCAATCTGCCGTCGGTTTTTTGCGTTATAAGGGGCTATCGACATAAAAAAGGCCTCTCCTCGAGGAGGCTGGCAATCGCGAAGCAATTGACGGAGGCATCGTATCTTTGACAAACAAAAAGGCGGCTCCCCAAGGGGAGCCGCTTTTACAAAGCGCACGCTTATTTCGTCATATACAACACACCGAGGCAGTTGGGACCGCAGTGCGCGGTGATGGTGCAGCCGGCGCTGGTTACATAGACATTTTCGAATGGTTGAATGGATTTGACGAGTTCCACCACCTTGTCCACATATTTTTGATCCATCGGGCTGTGGGTGACGAACATCTTATCGAGCACAATATCGTCGCGGCCTTCCAGCTCATCTCTGACATAATCCTCGAGAGCTTTTTCGAGCGAGCCGCGGTATTTCTTGCCGACGCTCATGGTGCTGTCCTCATTATTGACGCGGATAGAAGGCTTGAGCTTCAAGAGGTTCGCGCCCATCATGGCAAGCGCCGAACAACGACCGCCCTTGTGCAGGAATTCCAGCGTATCCAGCACAAAGCTGGCGCTGACTTTCGAGGTGAGCGCGCGCAACTCTTCGGCGATATCCGCCGCCGCCATGCCTTGTGCGATGCGTTTTGCCGCCTCAAGCACAATGTGACCCGAACCGGTGGAAAGGTTGCCGCTGTTGACGGTGAACACGCGACCGTCAAACTCCGCTGCGGCGAGGCAGCTGTTTTGATGTGACGAGGAAATGCCCGAGCCGAGCGAGATATGCACAACATCGTAGCCTTGCTCCACAAAGGGGGAGAAGAAATCGATATACTCCTGCACATTGATCGCCGCCGTGGTGGGGAGAATTTTCTTCTCGCCGTAGATACGCACGATATCATCCGTGGTCAGATCTACGCCGTCGCTGTAGGTTTCGCCGTCCAGCACGATGTGGAAGGGATACAAATTCACATTATAGGCTTTCACGAGTTCGGGACCGAGGTCACAGGTGCTGTCCGCACACAGGATAACGGGATTGCTCATGAGCTACACTCCTTACGATTTAAAATCTCCTTACAGTATACCATATTATTTTCAAAGACGCAAGAGGGTTTGCGCAAAGGTTTTTATGCGTTCGTGACAGGAATGTACTGGACAAATGTCGCAGGGCGTGGTATACTGTTTAGTGATGTAATGGGATAAATGAACGCATAAGGAACGATCGACATGAGTGTACGAAAAAAATATACAGCGCTCGCAGCGGCGTGTGTCATGCTGGCGCTGCTTTGCTTATCGCCGCTGATGCTCGCGTCGTCCGCAACCCCTGCGGCGGTACATGCCGCAGCGCCGCTTCTCGGCGATGTGGATCTAAACGGGGAGCTGGGTATGCGTGATGCGCTCATGTTGTTCTCCTACAGCTCGGGGCG
>JAZURB010000041.1:0-2955 GCA_045605945.1 Acutalibacteraceae bacterium | reverse complement strand
ACTCACCGAGGTCTTGTTTCATCTTATCCCACATTAAATTCCGTGGTGCGGTCGTATTCACCCGCACAATGCACCGAAACCGTGTCGTTATCCACCCAAGAGACGCTCACCACATCGTGCGCGCCGTAAGTCTCATATGTCGCAAGCAGATTTGCCGGCTTTTCAAACGCGCACACAACCGCATCGATACGGGTGTCCGCGTCCCGCACCTGCACGACCGTGCTGCCGCCGAGCGCTCCTTCCGACATGGCAACAATTTCAACTTGCTTTGTACCATCGGGCGACGGGTAAGTCGCAACAATCTCCTCGCCGCTCGCGGCAATACCGCCGAATATGCTCACTACACCGAGTCCCAGCAGCACGGCGCCCGCAAGAAATACCGCCAACGTTGCCGCCGTGATTTTCAGCCACAGCGGATGAACGCCCTTGCACAAACCGCAAAACGCCGTGATCAACATCACAACATGCAGCCAGTATGTCTGCGGCGCAGCAAGCAAGAACACGTTGAGCACCGTCAGCAACATCAGCCCAATGGCAACCGGCGTGGTTTTTGCCGTTTTCTTGATGCAGAACAGGCGAACCACCGCGATCACCGTGATCAACGCGAGCGCAACGACCACGGGCAGCAACTGCGTCCAAACCACATCATAGCCGAATGCCCATGCAAACAGCTCCGTCAAACCGATCGCCGCATGCGCTGCGATGGTCAGCGCAAACCACAATTTATCAAAAAATTTCATAATATCGCCTCCGTTTTGCCTTCAATATAGCACATCGCTTATCGTTCGTCAATAAACAATTTGTGAACAAAAGCCCGCTGCCACACCGACGAACATCCCTGCACGCCTTACACCTACCCTCATGCAAAACAAAAAACAGCCACGCGACGGTGGCTGTTTTTTCTTATTCTTCCTCATAAACACGCGACTGCGCGCCCTCTTCGAGCAGCGCCGCAACCGCGGTGCCGTCCTCTTTGAGAACAGCCTGTCCGTTTTCATCCCACACGATATCGAGAATATCCGAATGGGTGTATTTCTTGATGTCGCGCAGACGGTAGGTATCGTCATGCGGCATGGTGGTGGACATAAAGGTGAACGCCGCGCCGCAGCGCTTGGCGCGTCCCGTTCTGCCGATGCGGTGGAGATAATATTCGTTCTCCTCGGGAATATCGAAGTTAAACACCGCTTCCACATCGTCCACATCGATGCCGCGCGCGGCAACATCGGTCGCGACCATGATTTCAAACGCGCCTTGACGGTATGCCGCCATGACGCGGTTGCGCTGCGACTGCGGGATATCGCCGTGCAAACATTCGACCGAGCGACCCTCGCGGCGCAGCTTCAAATCCAGCCAACGCACGGTGGATTTCGTGTTACAAAACACCATCACGCGTTTGAAACCGAGCGTATCGATCAAACGACCCATATCCTTGACACGCGCATCGCCCACGGAATTCATCGCAAACTGCGCGATCTTCGGGCGGTTATCGCCCGAAGCGGCAACCGTGATCTCCACGGCGTTATTCTGGTATTCCCACGCCACATCCATGACCTCACGGGACATGGTTGCCGAGAACATCACGACCTGCGTATCCGCGGGAGTTTCCTTCAAAATACGGCGCACATCACGGATGAAACCCATCTTGAGCATCTCGTCCGCTTCGTCAAGCACCGCTGTATAGACATTGCCGATGTAGGCAGTACGGCGATTCATATGGTCGAGCAAGCGACCGGGAGTCGCCACCACGATATGCGGCTTTTTCTTGAGGGCATCGAGCTGCTTGCCGATCGACTGACCGCCGTATAAGCTGACGATGCGCACTTCGGGCATATACTGCGCCAGATCACGCAGCTCCTGTGTGATCTGCACGCACAGCTCACGCGTCGGGCACACGACGATCGCCTGAATATCGCGGCATTCCAGATCGAGGCACTCAAGCAGCGGGATGCCGAAGGCACAGGTTTTACCCGTACCCGTCGGCGCCTTGGCGATGATGTCGTAGCCGTCCATCATCACGGGAAGCGCCTTGCTTTGGATCTCGGTGGGATGAGTAAATCCCATGCGCTTAACCGCTTTTTTCAGCGGCTCGGACAATTCCAGTTCTTCAAAACTGGTAAATGAGCCGCAGATCTCTTTTTCTTCTACTGACATGGATAATTCCTCTTTCAAATATACAGAATAACCGCCGCCCTCTTACGGACGGCGGTTATCGTTAAACCTTTAATTTACCGATCAATGGCGGCGGGGGCGGTTGCCACCGTCGCGGTTGCGGCGAGGCGGACGGCCGCCTTCATTGGCGCTGTCGTCCTCAGCGGGGGTCAAGCCCTCGACCTCGATGAGCGCATCGCGGCGGGAAAGATTGATGCGGCCCTGCTCGTCGATCTCGGTGACCTTCACGATCACTTCGTCGCCGATTGCGACAACATCTTCCACCTTCTCGACACGCTTGAGGTCAAGCTTCGAGATGTGGACAAGGCCTTCTTTACCGGGAGCGATCTCCACGAACGCACCGAAGGTCATCAGACGGGTCACGCGGCCCTTGTAGATCGCACCGACCTCGGGATCCTTCGCGATGGTCTCAATAACAGACAGCGCACGGCGTGCGTCATCACCATTGATCGCGGTGATGAAGATCGAACCGTCTTCCTGCACGTCCACATTACAGTTGCACTCAGCGCAGATCTTCTGGATGACCGCGCCGCCCTTGCCGATGACCTCGCGGATCTTGTCCACGTCGATCTTGGTGGAGAGCATCTTGGGCGCCCACTTCGACAGCTCCTCACGGGGAGCGGGAATCGCTTTGAGCATAATTTCGTCAAGGATGTAGTCGCGCGCCTTGTGCGTCTTCTCGAGCGCTTCCTTGATGATGGCGGGCGTCAGACCGTGCACCTTCAGATCCATCTGGATCGCGGTGATGCCCTTCTTGGTACCGCCCACTTTGAAGTCCATATCGCC
>JAZURB010000040.1:0-3384 GCA_045605945.1 Acutalibacteraceae bacterium | reverse complement strand
CCGAAATTTACGGCAACCCCTCTTCGCTGCACACCATGGGGCATCTTGCCGCCAAGGAGCTCACCGCTGCCAGACGGCAAGCCGCTGCCCTGTTTGGGCTGAATACCGCGGGCGCGGATCTGTCGCTTATCACCTTTACGGCGGGCGGCACAGAAGCAAACAACCTCGCATTGTTCGGCGCCGCTTATGCGCGCCGCCGCGAAGGAAAGCACATCGTTACCACGGCGATCGAGCATCCGTCGGTGCTCGAAGTCATGCGCGCTTTGGAGCGCGAAGGTTTTGAGCTGACGGTCGTCATGCCCGACAGTGACGGCGATATTTCCGCCGAAGTGCTCGCAAACGCCTGCCGCGAGGATACGATCCTCGTTGCGGCGATGCTTGTCAACAACGAACTCGGCACACGCCTCCCGCTCGCGCAAGCCGTGCCGCTCATTCGTCGCCGTTCCCCCAAAGCGCACATTCATTGCGACGCCGTGCAGGCGGCGGGCAAACTGCCACTCAAGGTGCTGTCGCTGGATGTCGACTCGATGAGCGTCAGCGGTCACAAGCTGCACGCACCCAAGGGCGTCGGCGCGCTGTATGTCAAGCGCGGCGTGCGCATCCTTCCCCGCATGTACGGCGGCGGACAGGAGCAAGGACTCCGCTCCGGCACGGAAAACGTGCCTGCGATCGCCGCATTCGGCGAGGCGCTTGCCGCCCTGCCGACCACGCCGCAACAAATGGCGGTGTTCACCCCTCTTTACGATCGTTTGGTAGACGGCCTTAAAGCGATGAACAATGTGGTATTGCATCGCCCCAAGCAAGCCGTTCCTTATATTCTCAATTTCTCGGTGCGCGGTTTCAAAAGCGAAACACTGGTGCATTTTCTTGCCGAGCGCGGCATCTTTGTGTCGGCAGGCTCCGCTTGCGCCAAAGGACACGACAGCCATGTGCTGTCGGCGGTCGGGCTGCCGCGCGAAGAGATCTCCTCGGCGCTGCGTGTCAGCTTTTGCTTGCAGAATACCGCCGCCGATATCGATGCATTGCTCGCGGCGCTTGCCGACGGTGTTCGCACCCTCGCTCGCGCCGATTGACCCGTAATTACAGAAAGGCAGGATCGTTTATGGCCAACAAGGATACTCTCCCCGAAAACAACCTTATCGAGGAAATCCCCGATATTGACAGCGTTGTAGCGGAATTTCGCAGCAAGGAAGCGGAAAAACAAACCATCGTCGAGCCGTTTGCCGACGGCACCGCCGAGGCTTTGACCGCCGCGCCCGCCGCCAAGAACGCCGATCCCTTGGAGGAACTCGCGCAAATGGAAAACGCCGCCGCAAGTGCCGAGCAGGCAACCGCCGCAGAGGAAGCTCCCGCAGCGCCGCCCGCAAAGCGCAACAAGTTCATGGCGTTCATCGGCAATGTTATCCCGCATGTCGGCGACAGCAGCTTCGATGTTGTGCGCAAATGCATTATGCTTTTAGGCATTTTGGTGTTCGTCGGTGCGGCAACCTATCTGGTGGATGATCTCATTCTCATCCCGCAGCACAACGAGCGCTTGGTGCAAACCATTCAAAGCCAATATTCGCCCGACGCGACGCCCACGCTGACCGAGGAAGAGCAAAATTACAACTATCCCGCCGGCATGAGCGATGCGTTTAAAAAGCTGTATTATCAAAACCAGGATATTCGCGGCTGGGTGTCGTTCCATTCCACCGACGGTGCGATGATCGATATTGAACTGCCCGTCCTGCAAAGTGCCGATAACGATTATTATCTGTTCCACGATTTCAACCGCACCTATAACAAAAACGGCACGCTGTTCTACGATTATCGCAACGATATCACCGGCCCCGACGCCACCAACAAAAACACCATTATCTACGGTCACAATATGGCGAGCGGTCAGATGTTTGCGGGCCTTAACAACCTGCTTGACGGCGTGGAATATGCGCGCCTCGCCCCCACCTTCTCGATGGACACGCTCTATCACGAGGGCGATTATAAGGTGTTCGCCGTGATGGTTGTGAACAACAATTCCGCCGACGGTCAACCGTTCGGTTATCTGCAGACCGAGTTTGACGACAATGTGCAGTTTGCAACCTTCCTGTCGGAAATCTGCGCACGCTCGTTGTACGTATACGGCGACGTGGACCTGCGCCCCGACGACGAGATCGTGATCCTCTCCACCTGCACGCAATATGCGGACGTGCATTTCAACGACGGTCGCACCGTTGTTGTCGGCAGAAAAGTGCGCGAGGGCGAAGGCACCGAGCAGGACATCTCCAAGATCATCGCCAACACCGATGTGCTGATGCCTTACGGCTGGTATGTCAACCAACGCCTCGAGCCGCACAGCTACTATGTGGACGCGAACTATGTCATCCAGCCGATCGATACGCTGGAGGGTTATCTTTCCACCTCGACCGCAACAGGCAACGGTACGACGACCACCTACCCCTACACCATGCAAAACAGCACCTGGGGTCTGATCTCGTCGATCCCGACCAGCACAACGACCACGCTGCCGTCGTTAACGACGCTGCCCACGACCGGTGTGAACACGCCGACCGTGCCGCATCTGGTCTCGTTCAGCGTCAACACCCCTGTGTACTACAATGTCGGCGAAAGCTTTAACTACGATGCAACCTATGTCACCGGCTTCTACTCCGACGGCACCAAGGTCTCGATTCCCTCGCGTCAATGCGGTGTGGAAGGCTTTGACTCGTCGCGTCCCGGCGTGTGCCACATTGTGATCAACTACGGTTCGCTGCGCGCCAGCCTGTCCGTGACGATCCGCGGTAACACCACGACGCGTACCACCGTGACTACGGCGGCACCGACGACCACGACAGCCGCGCCTGTTACGGAAGCACCGACCACCACCGCGCCCGACCCCGAAGCGGTCGAGAATATGCAATAAGAATTTCTAAAACCAAGATCGGTGTTTGCCGATCTTGTGTTTTTTACAGCAACCGATAAGGAGTTTTTACTATGGCATACGTTCCCGAGGAGATTATTCTCATTAAAAACGGCGAGCTCGCGCTCAAAGGTCTCAACCGCGGTACCTTTGAAGCGATTTTGCTCAAAAATCTGCGTCGCCGCTTGAAAACGGTGGGGCATTTCATGTTGCGTAAATCGCAATCCACCATCTACGTCGAACCGCTCGACGAATGGTCGGATATGGACGAAGCCGGTCGCATCGTATCGCAAGTGTTCGGTATTGCGGCATACTCCCGCGCCAAAGTTGTTGCCAAAGATCTGGCGGCGATCGAGGCGGCGGCGCCTGTCTATCTGGCGGATATGCTGCGCGATGCCAAAACCTTTAAAGTCGAATCCAAACGCGCGGACAAAACCTTCCCCCACCCCTCGCCCGTCATCAGCCGTGAGGTCGGCGGCGCGGTGCTG
>JAZURB010000039.1:0-2845 GCA_045605945.1 Acutalibacteraceae bacterium | reverse complement strand
TGCTCAGCACCGCCGCGATGTGCATCGCCGTGGGGAACGTATCGTTCGAGGACTGGCTCATATTGACGTCGTCGTTCGGATGCAGCAGCGTTTTGCCGAGGATCTGGTTGCCGCGATTGGCAATGACCTCATTGGTGTTCATGTTCGACTGGGTACCCGAACCGGTCTGCCACACAACCAACGGAAACTCGCCAAGCAGTGTGCCGTCGATGACCTCGTCGCACGCTTGCTTAATAGCCGCAAGCTTCTCATCGGTCATCTTCTCGGGGCGCAGGCCGTGGTTGGCGATCGCCGCCGCTTTCTTCAAAATGCCGAAAGCATGCACGATTTCAGCAGGCATCGTTTCGATGCCGACGCCGATTTCAAAGTTTTCGTGGCTTCTTTGGGTTTGCGCTGCCCACAGACGGTCGGCAGGCACTTTTACTTCGCCCATAGAATCATGTTCGATGCGATATTCCATGATAAATCTCCTTTGCTATATATAATATAATCTTTCTTTTTAGATATTGATGCTGCGGATAACCTCTTTGAGGTTATCGGCACTGTGATGGAGGGCTTTGATCTCCTCGTCGTTCAAAGGCAGAAGCACCTTGCTGTGTGCGCCCTTGTTGCCGACGATGTTGAGCAAGCTCAGGCACACATCGTCGATGCCGTACTCACCGTGAAGCATGGTGGACACGGTCATTGTGGTGTCGATACCACCGAGCAGCGTCTTGCAGATATGCACAACCGACATCGAAACCGCATAGAAGGTAGCGCCCTTGCGCTCGATCACGCGAGCACCCGATTTGCGCACATACTCTTCCACCTCAGCCTTGTCAAAGCGAGGATATCGCACAGAAGTCTGCACCGCATCGCAGTATTCATCCACAGGCACATTGGAGATATTCGCCAGCGACCACGGAATGAACGACGAGTCGCCGTGCTCACCGAGCACATACGCATGCACATTGCGCTGGTTGATGTTGTAATACTCCGACAGGCGCGAACGCAAACGCGCGGTATCGAGGATGGTGCCCGAACCGATGATGTGAGACTCGGGCAGGCCCGAATATTTCGTAAACGCATAGGTCAGCACATCCACAGGGTTGCTGACGATGACATAGTACGCGTTGGGAGCGAATTTCAAAATTTCCGAGGTAACACTCTTGAGCACGTTGACATTGGTCTGCGCCAAATCGAGGCGGGACTGACCGGGCTTTCTGGCAAGGCCCGAAGTGATAATCACGATGTTGGACTCCTTCGCGTCTTCATATGTACCTGCATATACCGAGCAGGGGCTGGAGAACGGCGTGCCTTGACGAATGTCGAGCGATTCACCAAGCGCTTTTTCACCGTTAATATCGATCATGACGATTTCCGAAGCCGTGCCGTTAATAGCCAGCGTGTAAGCGATGGTGGAGCCGACACTACCGGTACCGATGATGGTAATTTTGTTCATTACGATCTCCTCTTTTCTGCATATTGATTTATAATATAGTCGAAACGGTCGCTTGTTAAATTTTTAACAAGCCATTGCTATATATTATATCATATTTATGCGCCGTTTTCAATCCCGTATTTGCGGTTTTTCCGCCGATATCGCGGTATTTCGCGGCTTTTTTGGTAATGACGGAGCAATTCGCACCGCGCGCCGCAGCCGTCGACGGATTTTCGGTTGACACACAAAGCCATTATCATTATAATACAGGTAAGATTATCTGTAAAATATATATTTGTGATAGTAAGAATATCAAAAAGAGATTATAAAGGCAGGGGTTTTGCGTGGATATCAATTACAATCACTACCGCATTTTTTATTATGTGGCAAAATACGGCAACCTGACGCAGGCGGCTGCGGCACTGGTGAACAGCCAATCCAACATCACGCGCACCATCAAAATGATGGAAAACGAGCTGGGCTGCACGCTGTTTGTGCGTTCCAATCGCGGTGTGAAGCTGACACCCGAGGGCGAAACGCTGTTTGCGCATGTGCGCATCGCCGTGGAGCATCTTCAAGCAGGCGAAGAAGCATTATCATCGCAGAAAAGCGCGCTCGGCGGCACGATCTCCATCGGCACGAGTAATGTCGCGCTTCGCTGTTTTTTGTTGCCGGTGCTCAAAGAATTCCGCCTTCATAACCCGCGCGTACATCTGCGCGTTTCCAACCATTCGACACCGCAGGCAGTTGCCGCACTCAAAAGCGGCGCGGTGGATCTCGCGCTGGTGACAACGCCTGTTGACGAGCAGCGTTCGCTGAAAATCACCAATGTAAAGCGCGTTGAATATGTGGCGGTGTGCGGCACGGCGTTTGCCGAGCTTGCCGACCGTCCGATTACGCTTGCCGAATTGACCGCCTATCCCCTTGTTTCACTCGGTGCGCACACCAAGACCCGTGAGGTGCACGAGCAATGGTTTGCCGCCCACGGACTGACCTTCACACCGGAGATTGAGGCATATACTTCGGATCAAATCCTGCCGTTTGTAAAAAACAATCTCGGCATCGGGCTGGTGCCTGCCGAAGTGTTGGAGGACGAGAACAGCGCACAGCTCATGAAGCTGCAACTCAAAGAGCCTGTTCCCGAACGCCATATTTGCTTTATGAAACGCCGCGACCAAACACTCAGCCTTGCCGCCAAAGAGCTCGAGCGCATGATTTTGGCAGCCTGTGAAGGATGAGATAGGCGCATCGTCCCACGTAAGCTCACTCCGTCAAAGCCTGCGGTTTTTCGTAGGTAACGCCACGGGTTAAGGAGAGCGCGAATTTATCCGCGCCGCCCTAACGGAAGGCATAAATGCCTTCCCTTCAGAGTCACCGCTCGTTGATACAAATGCGGCGTCGAGTCGCCGCCCCCCTTTGTCGGTA
>JAZURB010000038.1:0-5457 GCA_045605945.1 Acutalibacteraceae bacterium | reverse complement strand
TGCACCACGCGATAGATCTCGCGGTCGCGACCGATGATGCGATCAAGCTCCCCCTTCTTGGCGCGGGCGGTCAGATCGGTGCAATAGGTCGAGAGAAATTTGCGTTTTTTCTCGTTTTTCTTCGCTTCCTTTTTGCTGCCTTTTTCAGGGGGCGGCACTTGGGCATTTTCCGCATTCGGCTGCCCGCCGAACAGGTTTTTGAAGAACGGGAAGGTCGCCGCACCGCCCGGATCAAACGAGCCGTCGCCGTCGTCTGCGCCACCCTCGGCCATATCGCCCATCATTTGTTGCATCTCACCCATCATATCGCCGAGCTGCTCATCCATCTGCTCGAGATCCTCGTCCGAAATGCCGAATTTTTGCAGCATATCGTTGACGGGGCCGATGTTCAGCTCCTTGGCGCAACTCAGGCAATAGCCGTCGTTGACGGTTTTATCGCCCTCGGTGCGTGCAACGAATACCACCGCAGGACGCTTTTTGCAACGGGAACAAACCATAGTAAACACTCCTTGAACACGAGCCGCCTATGCCGTTATTCGGCAGACTTTATCGGCTCGCGATATTCTTTCGATATTTTCAAATACACCCGTGTGTATTGAATTAACGCAATCAACATCCACGCAGCAACCGTTGCCACCAAAACGACAAACAGCCACGCGGGCATATTTTGCCCAAACAACAACGGCTCATGCGGTTCTGGCGGAAACACCACAAACAGCGTCATGGCAAAATAAAACACAAAGGTGCTGACCTTGCCGTACCACCGCGCTGCCTGCACCGCCGATTTTTGACGAAACAGCAGCAGCGCCGCCCCGACAGCTTGCAGCGATTCCTTCACAAAGCACAGCCCCACAAGCGGCCACAGGCGCGGCAGATGCACCGCCATACACACAAGCACCGTCACTTGCGTCAGCTTATCCGCAATCGGATCGAGTATTTTGCCGATTTCGGAGATTTGGTGAAATTTCCGAGCAATAAACCCATCCAGCAAATCGGTCAGCCCCGACACAGCCAGTACACCTACCGACCAGGACAACAACACCGGATGCTGCGCACTCAAAATATACAGCACCGCAAACACAGGAATCAACACAATACGGAACAACGATAACACGTTCGGTATTGTCCATACCCATTTGACACCCATCAAGTATCCCTTCTTTAAATTCTTTCCTATTTATTTTACGTCGCACGACCAGATAATTATCCGCCGATCAAACGAAAATTCACAAAAAATTCTACGATATAACTTGCCTCAATATCCGCTGCCGTCACAAAACTACCCGCGCCCGCCATGGTCATATACAGCCGCAGCACCAGCGTGAGCAAATAGACGAACGCCACGCCCTCGAGCGCGCCGAGCACACCGCCGAGCAACGCATTGACCCGCCGAATGATCGGCAGCGAGCTGAACACCTTATCCATCGCCTTGGCAAGAATGCGCGCAATGATATACACCGCGATAAATATCAGCAAAAACAGCACGGCTTGCATCAGTGATGTACACAGCGGTGCGATCACCGCATCCATCATCAGCGTCGTCAGCTTTTCAACCGCAAGCGGCGCACCCGACACGCCGATCGCATCCACGCCCGTCGCAGTGATCGCTCCCTGCACCAAGCGCGGCAACGCCGCTATCACCGCGGCGATCTGCTCGGTAACGGTGGTTGCCGCCGCTACGGTCGCTTGTGCAGCAGCCGTCGCCACCGTCTCACGCGCAGGCGTTTCGATCCATGCGGTATAGATCCACTGGGCAACCGGCATACTGATCAGCGCTGCCGCCACCAAAGCGGCAATCACACCGATAAGACGCACCGCCGATTTGATAAATCCGCGTCGCGCGCCGAAAACGATCATCAGCACCACGACCGCCACCGCAACAATATCCAAAATCCACGACACGAAGCACGCCCCCTTACTCTACGGGCGGCTTGACGAAGGAAACCTCCGACAAGCTGGTAAGTCCCATAACCAGCGGCTTTCCGTCGATTGCGCCCGTCATTAAGCTGTCGGCAGCAACTTCATCCTGTCCGGTGATGCCGCTGTTTTTCACTTCATATACCCTCGCATCGGTAAGCAGCAGAAAATGTTTATTGAGCGGTGCAGCGTCGCGAAAATCGCCCGCAAAAGTCACCTCGGTGCGTATGTCGCCTGTCGAAGAGAACACCGTCGCCTTGCCGCCGTCCTGGCTGCCGTAAGCGCGCGTGATAAGCATCACATCGCTGCTGCTGAACGCATAACCGATCAATTCCTCTTCCTCGTGAGCCACCGTTACATCCAGCGAGCCCGTCGGATTAACAAAACGCGCCTGACTGTCGCCAACGGCGATCACCGTGCCGCCGCTCATGTATTGCACACTTGTGAACAGCACATTATCCGACACATACTGTGCGGGCGCTTCCTCGCGTCCGCGAAGGTCAAACACCAGCACCGCCGACTGCATGGCGCCGTTATTGGCGCGGCAGCCGACAACCGCCAACGAATTGCCGTCCTTGGAGAAGGACACATCCATCACCAACCATTCGGCGCTGAACCATTGATAGCGTTCGTTGCCTTTACGGGAAAACACGATAACCTCCGATACATGGCTTTGCGATGAATCGGTTACCAGTGCCGCATCACCCTTCACGCTGACAGCACCCGTATAAATATGGTTGCTCAGCCCCTCTTCGGGCTCGAACAAAATTTCATCACGCGATTCAAGGCGAAAGCGTTTGCCGCCTGTTTCCATAAGCAGCACATAGCGATCCGCCGTGCGCATAAGCGGCTTGGCATACGCATAGGTGCGACGCAGCGATTCGCCGCCGCTGCTGTTATAATATACGGTGGCGCCGTCGGTGAGCAGCACCATATTGCCGCCGACTTCCTGCATATCCGTGACCGATTCGCTCGTCAGATCCACCGGCCAGCTGCCGCCCGTCGTGCCGTTGACAACATCCTGCATCCACGACACGAAACGGTCGGGCGCAATATCCTTCCAGTTGACCATCAGCGCATACAGACACAAGAGCAGCACCACGACCAGCATCACACGCAGCATTACGCGCAGATTATTGCGCTTCCTTTTGCGGCGCACGGGCTGCGCGGTTTCCTCGGCAGGCTTATTAAAATCCTTATTGATCGTTCGTCTCATAGCCATTCCTCTTTTCGGCAGTCAGGCGACGGATAGCGCACCGCCTGCAAATATAATCCGTGCGCGGGAGCGGTATTGCCCGCCTGCTCGCGCTGCAACGAGTCTAAGATTGCGGGGATCGCCTCTTTGTCGATCTTGCCCGCCGCAATATCCAGCAGTGTTCCCGCCATGATGCGCACCATGTTATATAAGAAGCCGTCCGCTTCCACTGCAAAGATCACCATGTCGCCCTCGCGGCGCACTTCGGCATGCGTCACGGTGCGCACCGTGCTTTCCACGCTGCTGCCGCTGGCACAAAACGCGGCAAAATCGTGCGTGCCGAGGTAATCCTTCGCCGCTTTATCCAGCATCACTTCATCCAGCGGTCGGTTGACATGCAGCGCGCGTCCTTCATAAAACGGGTGGCGTTGCCGCCCGTTGTAAATCCGATATTCATACCGTTTGCCGAGCGCATCGTAGCGCGGGTGAAAATCGGCAGGTACCTCCCGCACATCATAAACCGCCACATCGCGCGGCAACACCGCGTTGAGCGCCATGCACAGCTTTTCGCCGCGCAAGGCGGTGGGGTTATCCGTCGCGCAGCAGAACATCTCCGCATGCACGCCCGCATCGGTGCGGCTGCAGCCCGTAAGCCCGCTGCGCACACCCGTGATGCGTTCGACCGCATCCTGCAGCACTTGCTGCACCGTCACGGCGTTGGGTTGCACCTGCCACCCGTGATACGCTGTGCCGTCATAGCGTATCGTCAATAATAAGCGCACCACAACGGCACCTCCTTTTCCTTAAAACGGTAATGCAACAAAATTCAGCGCGATCAAACCGCCGACAAACACCGCCGTAGCACCGAGCGCGATATAATCCCGCGCCGCCATGCGCAGCGTTTTCATGCGGGTGCGACCGCTGCCGCCGTGATAACAGCGACATTCCATCGCCGTCGCCAATTCATAAGCGCGGCGGAACGACGACACAAACAACGGCACCAACACGGGAACAAGCGCTTTGATGCGCTTGAATACGCTGCCGCTCTCCATGTCGGCACCGCGCGCCTTCTGCGCCGCCATGATCTTATCCGTTTCCTCAATCAGCGTCGGGATAAACCGCAGCGCGATGCTCATCATCATCACCAGCTCATGCACCGGCACGCGAATGATGCCCAGCGGTTTCATCAAACGCTCGAGCGCATCGGTCAGCGCGGTCGGCCCCGTCGTGTAGGTGAGCAGCGAGCTGCCCGCGATGAGCAGCACGATGCGCACGGCAAAAAACGCCGCATTTTCAAGACCGCCCACCGTGATGCACAGGAACTTCCATTGCCACAGCACCGTACCTTCCTGCACATACAGCACATTGATGATCGCCGTGAACAGCACCACGATCAAAATGGGTTTAATACTTTTCCAAATGAGCCTTATCGGCAGACGCGAGCAAATAAGCGCCACGGCAAGAAACGCCGCACAAAGTCCGAGTCCGATCCAACTGCTCGGGATAAACACCGCCGCAATAAACGCGATCGTCAGCACGATTTTCACGCGCGGATCCATGCGATGCAGCACCGAGTCGCCGGGGAAAAATTGACCGATCGTGATATCCTTCAGCATGTCGGCGCACCCCCTTTGAGCAAGGGAAGCAAGCGGGCAACCGCTTGCTCGACGGTGTAGGCATTGTCGCCCACCGCAAAGCCGCGCTCGCGCAGTCCCATAAACACCCGTGTCACCGCCGGGACGGCAAGACCCATGGCGCACAACTCATCCGCACGGGAGAACACCTCGGCGGTCGGCGCAAACATCGCCGCGTTGGCGCCGTTCATCACCAGTACCTTATCCGCGACTGCCGCCACATCTTCCATGCTGTGCGACACAAGCAGCACCGTGGTGCCGTTTTCGCGACGATAACGCGCGATTTGCCGAAGCAGCTCCTCGCGACCGCGCGGATCGAGTCCCGCGGTCGGTTCATCCAGCACCAAAATATCGGGCTCCATCGCCATCACACCCGCGATCGCCGCGCGGCGCTTTTGCCCGCCCGACAGTTCAAACGGCGAGCTGTCGAGCAGCTCTTCGCGCAGTCCGGCAAACGACGCCGCCTTCATGACGCGACGCGCGATTTCCTCCTCCGACAGCCCCATATTGCGCGGGCCGAAGGCGATATCACGGCGCACCGTTTCTTCGAATAATTGATGTTCGGGATATTGAAACACCATGCCCACACGAAAGCGCACACGGCGAATCTCTTTGGGTTTTCCCCAGATGTCTTTTCCGTCCAGCAGCACCTGCCCGCTCGTCGGGCGAAGCAAACCGTTCAAATGCTGAACGAGGGTGGATTTGCCCGAG
>JAZURB010000037.1:0-11602 GCA_045605945.1 Acutalibacteraceae bacterium | reverse complement strand
TTTTTGCTGTTTTATTACCATTCGTCTTCGGTCCCATCGCCGGGGATAGGATCGGTCTCAGGTGTCTCATCGTCGGTATCGTTATTCACACCGTTGACATTCTGATATATCTTGAGCGCATCGCGCATGTTGACAACATTATCTCCCGTAAGCTCCGCGAGTGCCGTCGTCGTTTCCTCCACTGTCGTTCTGCCGCACGCAATCTGATAAAGCTTCAGCGCATCACGCATATTGGCAGTGCCGTCGAGCGTAATGTCACCCTGCACATAATCGATAACTGTCATCTGCAGGGTGGTGTCACCGCTTGTCAGCGAAAACGTACCGACTTGTGTCGGTGTCAGCACGCCGCTGCCGTTATCCGTAAAGCTGTCAGGCGCCGTGTAATCGCTCAGGGCATTGATCCACACCTCTTGCCCGCGATAAACGGTATAACGATCGCCTTGCGCGGCGACGTACGTGTTTTCATACACTGCAAGAGGTGGCGCTTCCATTTGCAGTGACGCCATCGTCGCTGTCACGGTAAATACCTCTTCCGATTCCAACGGACGTGTCGGGCGCACATGCAGATAAAACGTGTCGGGCTTGCTTCCCGATGCCGATAATTTAAAATTGCCGCGCGCATTGCCGGCCGTTTTCGTCACGACATTGCCGTTTTCGTCATACAGCACCGCCGCCAGATCGCACGTACCCTGCGAATACACGTGAAACGACGCGGGTTCGTGATTGACAACCGTTATGCCGAACACATACACCGCGATATCCTCGCTGTACGATTGTGCCTGAACACGGAACTGCGCATAGGGATTGTTCAGCGCCATCGCAAAACGGTCGTTCTCGATCGTGACGGTCATGGTATCCGTCACCCCGTTCTCATCCGTAGCGATCAACTGCACCTGTCCTTCATGCGCCGTTACAGCGCGACCGTTTTCGTCGATATACATCATCGCCGGATCGGCAGAGGACAACGTAATTTTTCTCGACGACGTCGTCACAAACGCCGGCTCGATAATATCGCCGCAGGACACGGTGATCCCTTCGCGCTTAAACAACTCTCCTTCGACGGGTGCTTCGACTTTTTGCACCGTGAGCGGATAAGCAACGCCGCCCTTGCTCATCACGTCATGAGCGTAGGTGTGCAGATAATAGGTGGTGTTCGCCTGAAGATGCTCCGTGATACAGACGTTTTTGCCATATTGCTCGGCACTGTCCTTCACGAGGATGGTGCCGTTGGCATTGAGCAACGCCACATACGTGCGCTGCGCCGTTCCGGTTGCGATCTGATAGGTCGCGCTGTCGTCCACGATCAAGCGAAATGTACGCGACGGATACAGGCAGCTGACGTTCACCGTTTTGGTGCCTTCACCGCCGAACGAAATCGGCGATGTCAGATCCGCCGAAAATGTATTTGCCGAAACAGGATATACTGCGCAAGTAATCCATGCCGTTATCATCAGGCCGATTACCGCCGCTTTCAACCATTGCTTCATAGCACACACTCCTTAAATAGTTCCAAGAGTTTTGCAAATGTTTCTTTAAGATATCCTATTCGTTCTTCACCCCGCTATCGCTTATTCCGGAATCGCAATCAGGTTATCGATTCGCACCCAGCCGCTGTAAACATTGCCGCCGTTGTTCCAATAACCGTAAACCCAGTTGCCGCTGCGTCTATGCACTTCGATATCCGCATAATACGGCATTGCTATCACCACACGGAACTCCGTACCGGGGCCCGAGCGCATATTTACGCCGTTGTTCGAGGTTACACGATAATAGCCGTTATATTCATAGCTGTAATACGAATAGTCGTCGTAATACACCGGTGTTTCGGCATACTCGGTCACAACAATCAGATAGGAGCTGTTCATCCAGCCCAAAATTCCGTTATAGGAGCCGTACCACCACTCGCCCTGCGTATAATATGCCACAACGGTCGCGCCGTCGGGAATGAGTTGCAGTTGGCTGTAGGCCTGCGAAGGACCCGAACGCATATACAAGCCGCCACCCGCCTTTACGCGATAGGAATAGCCCGCATGCGGCTCGCCTTCGGGGAACACCTCCACACCCGATGCATCGCCGGGAACCACCACGGGCGGCATGGTGGTCGTGGTAGCTTCGGTCGGCGCGGTCGTGGTGGTTATTTCGGGAGTTTCGGGGAACTGCGGGTCGGCAAGCGAAATCGAATCCGCATCCTTATGTGTATCGGTGCTGTCGCTGCCGATGTAACCGAGATACCACAGCGCGCCCACAAAAATCGCGATAATCGTGACAACACCTGCGCTGACCAAGCCGATGATCAGCGGCGCTTTGCTTTTCTTGGGCGCAACCATCGGACCCGCCATCGATACGGGCGCCGCATCGTCGGTTTGTGTTTGTCCGCAGTTCTCGCAAAAACGATCGGTATCCTCGAGCGGATGACCGCAATGTTCACAATACTTCATCTGTCATTTCTCCTTAACCGTAACGGTATAATGTATAAACTTGTCCGCTGCGATGCTCGACGACAACCTCGTCCCCGCTCGCCACGCGAAATACCCACAAAGGAATCGCCGTGCCGTTTTCGTCACAGCGAGAGAACAAGCCCTCGTCAATGCTGTATACGCCGGCAGCATTCGACGAAGCAGGCAGGTTATATCGCACACCGCCTTCGTCGTCCATGGCAAAATAGTAGCTGCCGTTTTCGTCATACCACTCGCCGACCAAAAACAGCGAAGCGGTCACGGTGTCGCGCATCAGCTCGTTGGCATACTCTTCGCCGAGACAAGCATATGCGCCTGCATAATCATAAAGTCGCAGCAGATCGCACGCAGCGGCAACCTTCGCATCCGCGATGCGCTCGTCCGCGTCGGCGAAATCGCCGACAATTTGCAGCACCGCCGCCGACGCGGTATATTCCTCCACAGAATAGAGCAGGCGTCCCACGCCGTAGAACACGGGCTTCCAGCACACGGCAAGTAGCACAGCGACCGCCACCGCGATCGCCGTCGGGATCACCCAACGCGGCAGCTTCGGCTGCTGCCCCTCGGAGTCGATCGCATCATCGGGCTCTTCGATAGCGGGGATCGACGACCACGCTTTTTCGGCATCGGCGACCCATTTGTATCCGCTTTCATACACCGCTTTCACCACGCGCACATCCATGTCCGCCGTGGTATTGTCGGGCAGCACCACGGGCACCTTCTGCCCGCAAACCTCCTGCCACGCCAGCGCGATATTATCGTAAGTAAATTCCACCGCTTCACCCAGCGGCTCACCCTCACTGTCAAACGGTTGCACGCTCACGGTCAGCGCCGTGATCACGCCGTCGCCGACGTGGCGGCATTTGAGCTGCGCGAACACGGTGTCGGTTTGGTGATCCTTCATCAGCACCGCCGCTTCGATGACTACAGGGGCATCCTCTGCGTGCCAGCGCTCAATTACCGAGCCGATTCGTTCATAGCGCTCCGACGCCATGCGCGTCACTCCTTTTCCCTCATAGAATTCCGCGCGGCACACCCGAAATCAGGCGTCCCGCGCGGCAATAATTATTGATCAATCTTCGGGACGTTCCCAGTTGTGCCAAACGTTTTGCACATCGTCGTTATCTTCGAGCATGTCGCGCAGCTTATCCATCGTCACGCACAGCGCGGGATCGTCGATCGAGCTGTACACATCGGGGACCATTTCCACTTCCGCCGACACGAAGGTATAGCCCTTCGCCTCGAGATCGTCGCGCACCGCGGAGAAATCCTCGGGCTCGGTGGTGATCTCAAACACATCCTCGTCTGCCGCAAAGTCGGATGCGCCCGCTTCGAGCGAATCTTCCATAACCTGATCCTCATCCAGACCTTCCGCCTCGATCACGAGAACGCCTTTTTTGTTGAACATAAACGACACGCAGCCCGTTTGACCGAGGTTGCCGCCGTATTTATCGAAATAGTGACGCATCTCGCCCGCGGTGCGGTTGCGGTTGTCGGTCAGCGTTTCCACGATGACCGCGATGCCGCAGGGGCCGTAGCCCTCGTATTGCAGCGCCTCATAGTTGTCGGCGTTGCCGTCACCCGACGCTTTTTTGATCACGCGGTCGATGTTATCGTTGGGCACATTGGCCGCCTTCGCTTTTGCAATGCAGTCCTTCAGCTTCGAGTTGGACGCGGGGTCAGCCGAGCCGCCCTCTTTGATCGCCACGGCGATCTCACGCGCCAGCTTGGTGAAAATTTTCGCTTTTTGACCGTCGGTCTTTTCCTTCTTGCGTTTGATGTTGTTCCATTTGGAATGTCCGGACATAATCTGATCTCCCTTATGTTGAGTTTAATAATGCAAAATAACGGTTACGCGAGCGGATCTTCCACCTGCGTATCGGGAATGGCGCCTTTAACGGTGGTCGTCGTCACCTCGCCCGTACCGGTCGAGGGGGTCGTGGTTTTACCTGCGTCCACCGTGTCGGCAGGAATAAAACCGATGCCCGTGCCGAACTGGATCTGGTAAAACTCCTCTTCGCGGCTGATGATCGTCACCTCGGTATCCTTGCCGATCTCGCCGATCACATCGCTCGATGCATCGGGCGCGGGATAAACCGACACCTTATCCTTTTTAATGACACCGACATTAGCGGCAGCGGTCGTGGTCGTCGGCAAAGGACGATCTGCCTGCATCTGCGAAGCGTTGGGTTGTCCCTCTACCGCCACATAGTGCGCATTGACATAGCCGAAACCGTCACCAAAGCGAATCTTGAACCAATCGCCCGATCGACCGACGATCTCGATCCCCTGTCCGGCAGCCACGCCGCCGATCACGCTATACGAGAAGCCGGGACCTTCGCGAACGCTGAGTTCCTCGTCCATCGAGCCGTTGACCATGGTGGTCGTTGTGGTCGGGACAGTGGTCGCCTCCGTCGTCACGGTGGTCGTCGCTGTATCCTCCTGCGGCTCGTTTTTGCCGCAGCCGACAGCGACCGTCATAAGCATCAAGGCAGCGAGCGACAACGCTGCTGCGCGTTTTACACATTTCAACATGATTTTCGCTCCTTTCGGGTGCGATATTTATTAAAGTATAGCATACTTTCAGCAATAGTGCAAGAGGTTTGCGCGTGTATGTGGACAACGGGCTTGTCCGTTCCCTACAAACTTTTGGCAAAAGCAAGCCCCCGCCCTACGATGCCTGCGCAAGATCGTTCGTAGGGCACGGATAAATCCGTGCCGTTTTGCAGCGGAAGGCATAAATGCCTTCCCTACGACAGGAACCCACATTGTCACAAGACTCATTCGATTCGCCTGCGGCTCGCTTAAGGGCTGACGCAGATGCTGCTATGGTGCAAAATCCATATCAAAAAACGGCAGAGATATCTCTCTGCCGTTTTCTAATGCCGTTATCAGCCCAGGCGGGATGCGATCGCATCGAGGAATTCCATGGAGTTGACCGCCGTCTTGTTCTCAAGCGTCGACAGCCCGACGAGATCCTTCGTCATGGTACCGCTTTCGATCGTATCGATCGTTGCTTTCTCGAGCTTATCGGCAAATGCCATCAACTCGGGCAGGTTGTCGAGCTCGCCGCGCTTACGCAGCGCGCCCGTCCAAGCGAAGATGGTCGCCACGGAGTTGGTGGAGGTTTCGCCGCCTTCGAGGTGACGGTAATAGTGACGGGTCACGGTGCCGTGCGCCGCTTCATACTCGTAGTTGCCGTCGGGCGAGACCAACACGCTGGTCATCATCGCGAGCGAGCCGAACGCGGTCGCGACCATGTCGCTCATGACATCGCCGTCATAGTTCTTGCACGCCCAGATAAAGCCGCCCTCGGAGCGAATGACACGCGCCACGGCATCGTCAATCAGCGTGTAGAAGAATTCGATGCCCGCGGCTTCGAACTTCTCTTTATAATCCGCTTCGTAGATCTCCGCAAAGATATCCTTGAAACGGTGGTCATAGGTTTTGGAAATGGTGTCTTTCGTCGAGAACCAGAGATCCTGCTTCGTATCGAGTGCGAACTGGAAGCATGCGTGCGCAAAGCTGGAGATCGACGCATCGGTGTTGTGCACGCCCTGCACGATACCCGCGCCCTTGGCGAAATCGTGAATCAGCGAGCGGGTTTCGGTGCCGTCGGCAGCGGTCACGACCAGCTCCGCTTTTGCGCCTGCGGGAGCGGCAAGCTCGGTGTTCTTGTAAATATCGCCATAGGCATGACGCGCCAAAGTGATCGGCTTTTTCCAGGTCGACACCGTCGGCGTGATACCGTTCACAAGGACGGGAGCGCGGAACACGGTGCCGTCGAGCATCGCACGGATGGTGCCGTTGGGGCTCTTCCACATTTCCTTGAGTTTATACTCCTCCACACGCTGTGCGTTGGGGGTAATGGTCGCGCACTTGACACCGACACCGTACTTTTTAATGGCGTTTGCCGCGTCCACGGTCACCTGATCGTTGGTCTCATCGCGATACGGCAAGCCGAGATCGTAATACTCACATTTCAGGTCAATATACGGAAGCAAGAGTTTCTCTTTGATCGCCTGCCAGAGGATGCGGGTCATTTCGTCGCCGTCCATCTCGACGAGCGGCGTGGTCATACGGATCTTTTCCATGATACAAATCCCTACCTTTTTTCAAAAGTTGGAATTAGTATACCACACTTTGCGCGGCTTGTAAAGTTAAGTTTTTTGTTTGCGCGGTGCAAGCACTCCGCAAATCAACCCGAAAAAGATTGCCGCTGTAATCCCTGCCGCCGATGCGGACAGCCCGCCCGTCAGCACGCCTTGAAATCCGTAAACATCCACCGCTTCACGCACGCCTTTGGCGATCGTATACCCAAAGCCCGTCAGCGGCACGGTCGCACCTGCGCCCGCGAAATCGACAAGCGGCTCATAGAGTCCCACCGCTGTCAACACCACGCCTGCTACCACGAAGGATACCAAAATGCGCGCCGGTGTCAGCTTCGTGTATACAATCAGCAGTTGCCCCACAGCACAAATGCCGCCGCCCACAATAAACGCTTTAAGCAGCATTGTTATATCCAACATAAACACACCTCTCTTTTTTTAAGATAGTATGCCGCATGCCCTCGCGATTTATGCTTTTACGTTCTACAAACACGTATTTAAAAATAAAACAGCACCCCTTCGCAAAAGGATGCTGTTGCAGTCATGGTATATCTTACGCCTCGGGGGCCGCTACGGGTGTGCCGCAGTTCATGCAAAATGCATACGAGGCATCCAGCGGTGCACCGCAGTTTGCGCACACTGTCGCCGTTTCCTCGGCAGGCTGCGCGGGAGCTTCCTCAACAGGCTCGTTGATCATCACAGGCGCCGCCTGCGCGATTTCCGCCTTGCGTGTCAGGAAATATGCCATCGAAACCAGACCAATGGCGATAATCAAAAACGCAATCGCCACAATCACGGTTGCCATCACATCGCCGAGATCCTCCACGGCGTTGCCCAAGCTGTTGATGTTGTTCGCCGCGTTGGCAGTCGCTTCATGCTGGTAGGTGTAAAAATCCGCACCGAAGGATGCCGAACTGGTATAGGTGCCTCCGTAATACACTTCGCTCTTCGCTGAGAAGCCGACGATCATCATAATGAGACCGAGAAGCAGAACCACGCCCGAAGCAATGATGCCGATGAGTTTTTTGTTTTTTGCCATGATCTATCTCTCCTTTTATTGACGCCGTGCGTCGTGGTGATTCTTATTATAACGCTTTACCTCGATAAAGTCAACGATAATTTTCTTGTAAAACAGCAGCACACCGCGTATACTGTTGTTAAGGGGGAGATTGTATGACAACATTTGAGCGAATTTATGAGGTCGTGCGCCAAATTCCCAAAGGATGCGTCGCGACCTATGGGCAGGTGGCTCGGCTGGCGGGCAATCCGCGCTGGGCGCGCGTCGTCGGTTATGCGTTGCATGCCAATCCCGCACCGGGCATCATCCCCTGCCATCGCGTCGTCAACCGCGAAGGCAAAACCACGCCCGCCTTCGCCTTCGGCGGTGAGGATATGCAGCGCCGCTTGCTTGAGGAAGAAGGTGTCGTTTTCTCCCCCGACGGCACGGTGGATTTGATAGAATACGGTTGGATGCAGGGATAAGGTTGCCTGCTTTCGCAGGGAGCGACCGCGACGCCTTGCACTTGCCCCAACGATGTAGAGGCGCGCTGTGCGCGCCCACTTAAGGGCTGACGCAAATATTCCCCCACGGCGCGTCATATGCACAAACCCCGCCTTGTCGGATTGACAAGGCGGGGTTGTTTTGTCAATTTTACGCTGTCATCATACGATGAATAATGACAGCTACCTGCGCACGAGATGCCGCACCTGCGGGCGACAGCTTGCCGCTTTGCGTGCCGGAAATAATGCCTTCCTGCACCGCCCAAGCCATCGCATCGCGTGCAAACGCGCTGACCTTGGCTGCATCGGGATAAGCAGCAAGCGTTTCTTCCGCATTCTCCACCGCGGGCGAATTTCGATAGCGATAGAGAATGGTTGCGACCTGCTCGCGATTCACCACATCGCCGACACCGAACTTGCCGCTTTGGTAACCGGTGATAATGCCGTTATCCACCGCCCATGCGACGGCAGCGCTGTAATAACTCTTCGCAGGCACATCGGAAAGACCGCCGTTTTGACCTGCATAAGCATCGAGATCCGCGTGACGCATACGCGCGAGCATCACCACAAAATCCTGGCGCTGAATATGGTTGGCAGGGCCGAACAGACCGTTGGCATAACCGTTCATGTAGTTCTTGTCGGACATGAATTTTACCGCGTCGTAGTACCAGGTACCTTCTTTAACATCTTTAAAGAAATAGTCATCGAAAGATGCGGGCATGGTGTCCACATCTTTAACCGACACGATGCGCACGATATCGCCGTTCATCTCGACGGTGTAGCAGCGGCCGCGGTTTGCCAAAGTAATCGCACAAAAGCCCTCGCGATTGGTATACACGACACCTTTATATTCTACCTTTGATTTATATCCGAACTCGTTCTCAATTCCATACAATTCAATATACTCATCCAGCGGTATCTCTTCGTCATAAACATCGCTCAACCAGGTGTACTCCTTTGTCTGATAATACACATCGTAGCGGTTGCCGTTTTTTACATAACCGGCGTACTCTCTTTGTTTCTCACGACCCGCACCAAGCATATTCATAATGGTATAGGTGCGATCCTCGGCGTTGTATCGTGCAATGCCGCTGTTCATATTACGAATCTCTTCGATTTGTGCGTCGGTAACAACAAAATAGTCGCGAATAGCCGCCTCGTATTTGTCCGCAGGCACAACAACCTCTTGGAAATTCGTGTCCGTCATAAGCTTGTTTACGCGTACCACCATATAGTATGTGCCATAAGTAAAAAAGTGATCCAACCAGTCTACTTCGTCGCGAATCGCATCTCTGATCGGATCCGCACTCGCCGATGTCGGCATCACAAACAGCGACATCATTGCCGCTACCGCCAGCACGATCGCCAGCAATCGTTTACATTTCATAATAATCCTCCTTATTTATAATTCTTTTTCGGAATTATTTTGTATTATAATTCCTTTTCGGAATTTTGTCAACCTTTTTTCACAGTATAATTTAAGACAAAGATTTGATCGGCGAGGATTCACTATATGAAAGTTCGAAAAAAAGCATACGGTGACAGCAATATAGTCGGCAAAAACATTGAAATGCTGCGCAAGCAGCGCCATATCAAACAAAAAGATTTTATCGCACGCTTGCAAGCCATGGGTGTGGATATCAACCCCACCAGCTACTCAAAGCTTGAGGGGCAGCTGCGCTTGGCGACCGACAGGGAGCTGTTCGCTATCGCCAAGGTGTTGAATGTGGATATTGCACGCTTGTTCGATGACGCAGAAAAAAATACACTGAAGTAAAAAGCCTTCATGAGACTTTGCTCATGAAGGCTTTTTGTTATTTATAAAAGGCGCGGTAGGTGTCGATCTCAGCCGTGGCATCTTCAAGGAATGCACGACATTCCTCGTCTTTCGCCAAAATCTTGCCGACTTTTTTCAGTGCTTTGAAAAAGCGTTTGTCAAACACGATCTCATCCGCATGGGAAATCAGCGGGCACAGTCGCCTGCCGCGATCGTCCGCTTCTACAAACATGCGTCCCTTTTCATCAATCGTCGGGAAAAACGGAAAAATGCGGCACCCGAGCGGGCGTGTTGCACGATCACAGGTGCCGTCGCACACGGCAAGACGCCCGCCGTCTTCGGTTTCGATCACCGACAGCGTCGTTTCTTCATGCGGAAACAGGCGCATACCGGTTTTATTGTCGCCTTTGCAGCAAGCACCGCCGCAGGTCACCCCGCAATCGACATTAAGCGGCGTCAGCTCGCCCAGGATACGAAAGATTTTATCATACATTGCTTGATAATCGGTCACTCTTATCACCTCGGTTTTCCTAATGATATTATAACAGCCAAACCAAAAAAGTCAACGCGGGAATATTGTAGGTCGCCGAAGTCGCCGCTTCGAAGTTTTAATTTATTCTTTCTTCTTTTCGTAAGGGAGATCCATCCCCTTGGCTTCCATTTGAGGGGACACCCCGGGGTGGCATCTCTTGTCGACTCGCAACAATTCACCTCCAGTTGTCGAGCTGCAGGCGAGACTAATGAGGTGTAGGACGCATAGCGTCCATTATAAGACTTCCTTAAACCTCGACGCCGCCTTTGGCGGCTACACCTCATCCGCCCCTTCGGGGCACCTTCTCCTCAAGGGGAAGGCTTGACGGCGAGAGTAAAACCTCGTCCTACGATGTTGCCGCTTGTTAGACCCATTCGACTACGCCACGGCGCGTCATACTGAGCGGAGCGCGCCGTGCGCGCAAAGTCGAATGTATCTCGCCGTGGCTCCGCTCAGGGTGACGCAATAGCGTGTCATCGAGTCGCCGCCCCCTTCGCAGATAGCGCATAGTTTTACACACAACGAAAAAACCTCTGTCGATTTGACAGAGGTTTTTTGAAAGGTGTTGGCATCTTCCTATCTTCCCGGGCCGCTTCCAGCCAAGTATTGTCGGCGCAAGTGAGCTTAACTTCCGTGTTCGGTATGGGAACGGGTGTACCCTCACCGCCATCGACACCAACTATGCAGATGTATCTCTCGCTCTTGCGAGTGAATACCCTGAAAACTGAACAAAGATTTCGATCACACCCGTATGCTCCAGATCAAGATAAGCTTTTTACCATGTAAATCCTCACGCATCTCGTGTGGATTTACCCCAGATTCTCCGTATTCTTCGAATACTGTTCGTTGGTCAAGCCCTCGGTCTATTAGTACTGCCAAGCTAAATATGTCACCATACTTACACACGCAGCCTATCACCATGTAGTCTTCATGGGACCTTACCTGATTACTCAGTGGGATATCTTATCTTGAGGCCGGCTTCACGCTTAGATGCTTTCAGCGTTTATCCGATCCGCACGTAGCTGCCCAGCTGTGCCACTGGCGTGACAACTGGTGCACCAGAGGTGCGTCCATCCCGGTCCTCTCGTACTAAGGACAGAGCCTCTCAAATATCCTGCGCCCACGACAGATAGGGACCGAACTGTCTCACGACGTTCTGAACCCAGCTCGCGTACCACTTTAATCGGCGAACAGCCGAACCCTTGGGACCTACTCCAGCCCCAGGATG
>JAZURB010000036.1:0-1890 GCA_045605945.1 Acutalibacteraceae bacterium | reverse complement strand
GTTTCTTATGCGTTTTTATCCCGGCTGTACCTTAAGGTTCTTCCGGCATTACCCGATTCATCCAAGCCTCAAAATCTTCACTGGAACCAAATGCGTTTTGAAAGGCCATTTGCTCTTCACCGGACAGGGCAAGGAATTCTTCCCAGGTATATTCCGACGGAGCTTTACCGCCGTTTTCCCACGGCAGCGCCGCGGATAATGACTCGTTCGGCGATTGTGTTTGCTCGACATCCGTTTGCGACGCATCGCAGGCTACCAAGCCCAGCAATATCGCTGCCGATATCATCGCGGTGACAACCGCTCGTCTCACTCTGTGTTTCACAAGCTCCTCCTTGTTTTGACAAAACAACATACGGCATAGCTCTTCAGCATCCCGCACCGCTGTTATTCGTGCGGCGTGTAAGCACGCAGCTCGCGGAAGGCGGCGACGCCGTCCTTCATTACACGATAAGCCTCTTGAAAACTCATCCCGCACGACCGATATATCGTCTTATGGCGCACCAAATCCTGCAAGCACAGCAGCTTCGCAAACGGTTTGGAGATCGCCGCAAACAGCGCGCCTTTATCGTGAAGATATTTTTCGTTATAGCCGTTGAACCAGGTCGACTCATATTGATATTGCTTGGCGATACACGCCGGATAGGTATACAGCTTCATGCCGCTTTTGAGCATATCGACGATAAACAGCGTATCCTCACCGCAACCGTAGCGCGTACCGCCGCCGAAGCAGGTGTGAAACGACAGGTTGTTACGGTGCACTGCCTGCGCCTTCACCGCGATACGCGTTGTACCGTAATTCAACGCATTATAAAAACGCACGCGTTTGATCTTTTGATTTTCGCGGCGACCGACATGCGCACCGATCGTCTCAATATTAAAAATGATTGCGTCGGCTTGGGGCAATTTCTCAAACGCCTCTGTGATGATGCGTTCATAGCCGTCAACATACACGGTATCGTCATCAGCAAACAGCAGCACACCTTCGTCACCGCTGTGCATCAGCGTGACATTGCGATTAAGTCCGACGCCGCGATCGGGACGATGATAGTAGGTCGCCGAAAAACCGTCACAAGCCACCGTCTCATCCGCGCAGCGATCGCATTGATTGCCGACAAGAATATCCGATTTCACTTGCATCTTTTCAACCAGCGAATGATCGGTTTGATGCATCGCCGCAACCAACACTTGGATTTTCATAGCTGTATCCTTTCGCGCCTCAGCGCTTAACATATTTGAGCTTCTTGATCACGCCGAAGAAGAGATTGCGAGCGGTGAAAAACCACGCCGTAAGAGGAGAGCGTTGATCGCCGATGCGAAACAGTTTGTAGTGCCAACCGATGAGCGTTGTCAAACCACGCGTGCTCAGGCTGCCGCTCCGCCCGCGGCGATACTGCGCGAGTGTTTCATCAAGCAGATAGCAATCCGCTTTCGCACACGCTTGAAGCCACATGGCATAATCGTTGTTGCGCTCGATATCGGCCACTTGGATAAGACCGATTTGCGCAGCGTTATACATCACCGTTAAACAGCCGAGCCAGCAATAGTTATAAATGCTGCGCTTCGTTACCCTTAACGGTCCCGACACCGTAACGCCGAGCGACTGCGATTGCTCATCGATCTCGGTATACGCCGTATACGACAAGGCATAGCCGTTATTTTTCATAAACGCGATTTGTGTTTCGAGCTTTTGCGGCATCCACATATCGTCGCTGTCCAAAAAGGCGATCCAAACGCCGCGCGCCTCGCGAAGAGCGCGGTTGCGGCTCACGGCAGCACCGCAGTTTTTTTCGTTTTTGAGGTAGCGGATGCGTTCATCCTGCAAATACGGTGCGACCACCGCATCGGTATCATCGGTGGAACAATCATCCACAATAATGAGTTCCCAATACG
>JAZURB010000035.1:0-3678 GCA_045605945.1 Acutalibacteraceae bacterium | reverse complement strand
GTTTCTTCGTCGGGTTTATAGAAGGTCATGCACGCCACATCCGCAAGCGACAACTCACCGACAGGCGAAGCGATGCGCGCGGGATAGGTCAGTGCATATTGAATCGGGACACGCATATCGGGCACACCGAGCTGCGCGATCACCGCGTTATCAACATATTCAACGAGCGAATGGATAATGCTTTCGCGATGCACAACGACATCGATCTTTTCGGGCGCCATATCAAACAACCAGCGCGCTTCAATCAGCTCGAGCCCCTTGTTCATCATCGATGCCGAGTCCACCGTGATCTTTGCACCCATGCTCCAGTTCGGGTGCTTGAGCGCATCGGCAAGCGTGACGGTTTCAAGTTCTTCGGCAGATTTGCCGAAGAAGGGTCCGCCCGAGGCAGTTAAGATAAGGCGTTTGATCGCGCGTTTGTCATCGGGTGCGCCCTGCAAGCATTGAAAAATAGCGGAATGCTCACTGTCCACAGGCAGCAGCTTAACACCCTGTTTTTTTACAGCATCCATAACAATGGCGCCGCCCGCTACGAGCGTTTCCTTGTTCGCGAGCGCCACATCGTGTCCCGCTGCGACAGCAGCAAGCGTCGGTTGCAAGCCGACCATGCCGACAACGGCGTTGAGCACCGTGTCCGCTTCGGGGAGAGACGCCAACTCGCAAAGACCGTCCATGCCGCCGAGCACCGTTACAGGCAGATCGGCAACACGGGTTTTGAGATCCTTTGCCGCCGCATCATCAAACATGGCGGCATAGCGCGGACGAAAACGACGAATTTGCTCTTCAAGAGGCGCCACTTGGCGTCCCGCCGCAAGCGCTTCGATACCGAAGCCGCATTCTTCGGCAACATCCAGCGTTTGCGTACCGATCGAGCCGGTTGAACCGAGCAATACCAAATTTCTGCGTTGCATAGCAACCCCTCCGTTTCTTATTAGAAAAAAGCGACTGCACAGTCGATTTCCATACAGTCGCTTATCATGTATTCATCCGATCAATGGATCAACGGGAACCACAACAGCGCCAGATACATCAGCGGAGCGACAAAGATCGTACTGTCAAAGCGGTCAAGTACGCCGCCGTGACCGGGCAGAATGTTGCCGAAATCTTTGATACCGTAATGACGCTTGATGATTGAACAGAACAGATCGCCAAGCACCGACACGGGCGCTACAGCCAGCGCGATGACCGCCACTTGCCAATAGACGACATGCACCGTTTCGCCAAGTACAGCGATTTGATAGATCCATGCGCCGAGCAAGCTGAACAGCACCGCCGCAATAATGCCGCCGATGAAGCCTTCGATCGTCTTTTTCGGGCTGATAACCTCGCACAGCTTATGCTTGCCGAACAGCTTGCCCGCAAAAAAAGCACCCATATCCGAAAACCACGCAATAATCAGCGTCAAAAACAAATACGCTCTGCCATGCTCGGGCAACGCAAAAATATAGACCAAGCTGCCGATCGGCATAATGATCGCAAATGTACCGCCCAGAAGCAGCATCGTTTGCTCAATACGCACATCGTTGTGCGACACCACTTGGATAAAGCCGAGCAGCAGCATATACACCGCCACCGCCGCTGCGATCAGCTTAAAGCCCTCTACCATATCCAGGAAGGGCACTGCTGCCGCAAACGCGATGGTCACGATTTTTTGCGCAATATTTTTACATTTCCCCACACTGAGCAATTCATGCATCGCCACAGCGCACAAAAAAGCTAAAATACAACGAATGGCAATTACAGGGAAAAAGACCAGCGCGGCGATAGCAAAAATACCGCCGATCAAACCGGTTAAAACACGAGCCTTCACTTGTCAGACACGACCTTTCGGGAAATGCTGTTATACACCGCCGAAGCGACGGTTACGACCGTTATACTGTTCGATAGCACGATCCAAATGCTCCTCGGTAAAATCCGGCCAAAGAACATCCATAAACACATATTCGGCATATGCCGATTGCCACAGCAGGAAATTGCTGGTGCGATATTCGCCGCTGGGGCGAATGATCAAATCGGGATCGGGTTGACCCGCGGTGCCGAGCGAATCGGAAATTCGTTGCTCATCAATCGCATCGGGAGATAATGCTCCGCTTTCCACCTGATGCGCCAACTCACGCACCGCCAGCGCCAATTCATGACGCCCGCCGTAATTCAACGCGATGTTCAAGGTCATGCCCGTTTTATTCTTGGTTTCTTCTTCCGCTTCTTCGATAAGCTGCAAAATATCGGGCGCAAGAGGCGCGCGGTCACCGATAAATTTGGTACGGATATTTTCGGATTTGAAATCGGCAAGCGATTCTTTCAGGTATTGACGCAGCAGATTCATAATGGCGTCCACTTCTTCCTGCGGGCGCTTCCAGTTTTCGGTGGAAAATGCATAGAAGGTTGCCGATTGCACGCCGCGCGCTTCACAGGCTTTCACGATTTTGCGGAACACCTGCGCGCCGGAGACATGCCCCATTTGGCGCGGCAAGCCGCGTTTTTTCGCCCAACGACCGTTGCCGTCCATAATAAACCCGATATGCGCAGGGATGTTTAAAGGAGCATCCTGCTCTGTTTTGGCGGATTTTCTGCGAAACAACGCCATTTTTCTTCCCTCCGATGACAGCCGATTACATGGGAAAACAGGCGAACACAACGCTCGCCCGTTTTCCGATCGTTTGGATTACAGCTCCATAATTTCTTTTTCTTTTGCCGACGCTTCGCCGTCGATCTCTTTGCAGAACTTGTCGGTCAGATCCTGCATCTTCTTCTCGGCGATCTTCAGATCGTCCTCGGTGAGTTCGCCCTGCTTCTTTGCTTCCTTGAGCTTCTCAATACCGTCACGACGGATCGAGCGCACCGCGACCTTCGCCTCTTCGGCATACTTATAAATGGTTTTGCCGAGTTCTTTACGGCGCTCCTCGTTGAGGGGCGGGAACGTCAAGCGAATCACGCTGCCGTCGTTCTGGGGGTTGAGACCAAGCTCGGAGGTCAAAATCGCACGCTCGATATCGCGCAGGGTGGTTTTATCCCACGGGGTGATGAGCAGAGTGCGCGCATCGGGCACGGACACCGCCGCGACCTGGTTGATCGGGGACGGCACACCGTAATACTCCACGGTCAGCTTATCCAGCACCGAGGGATTTGCGCGACCCGCGCGGATGGTTGCATATTCATTGAGCAGCGCCTGCACGGACTTGCCCATTTTGCTTTCGCATTTTGCCAAAATCTCTTTCATGATCGTAAATTCCTTTCGTTATACCATACTTATTCGACGATCGTGCCGATGTTTTCACCGTCGACGGCGCGCACGATGTTCTGCGGATCTTCCAGGTTGAACACCAAGATCGGGATGTTGTTATCCATGCACAGCGTTGCCGCGGTGGAATCCATGACCTTGAGATCCTTGTTGAGAACGTCGAGATAGGTCAGCTTATCAAACTTAACCGCATCGGGATTCTTCTTCGGATCGCTGTCGTAAATACCGTCGACCATACTGGCTTTAAAGATGATATCCGCTTCGATCTCGGCAGCGCGCAGCGCCGCGGCGGTATCGGTCGAGAAGAAGGGGTTGCCGGTGCCGCAGCCGAAGATGACCACGCGACCCTTTTGCAGGTGACGCACGGCACGGTTGCGGATATACGGCTCGGCAATTTGGTTCATCGCAATACCGGTTTGCACACGCACCTCGCAGCC
>JAZURB010000034.1:0-8384 GCA_045605945.1 Acutalibacteraceae bacterium | reverse complement strand
AAGCCCCCGCCCTACGATGCACATCGCGGATTTGTTCGTAGTGGGCGACCAATGGTCTCCCCTACGATGTTGGCACGGATTTATGACGGTAAAATAAAAAATCCCGCGTGTGTTTCACGTGAAACACTCGCGGGATCGGGTATGTATTACAGATTGATGCGGCCGTAGAGCGAAGCAGTCAGCTCCGTCTCGGACTTGGTTTTCTCGGGCGGGGTTGCACCGTCCGCCACCGGCAACGGATTGCTGCGCGGCACAAACTCGCGCACTTTACGCTCGGGCGGTTTGATCACATACTCGCTGTCGCGCAGCTTCTCGCGACGCGGTGCGTTCTCACCGTTGTTTGCTTGTCCGCTGCTCTTGCCTTTGCCGCCGCGGCGATTACGGCGGTTTTTGTTGGGATTATCATCCGACGGGCCGATCACCACATGGCGGTTAGGCTCGCTGCCCACGCTCCACGAGGTAGCGCCTTTCACATCCTGCACAGCGGTGTGGATCAGGCGGCGCTCATAGGGATTCATCGGCTCGAGCGAGTTCTTGCGACCCGTGCGTGCGGCTTGGGACGCCATTTTTTTCGCCAGACCCTTCAGCGCTTGCTCGCGTTTCGCACGATAGTTACCGATATCCAGCGTCACGCGATAATACTCATTCTCCGCACGGTTGGCAACGAGACCCGTCAGATACTGCAGCGCATCGAGCGTATCGCCGCGGCGACCGATGATAAAGCCGAGATTTTCGCCTTCAATCATCAGCGTGCAGCCGTTTTCTTCTTCGGTCACGGTCACGGTTGCTTCCGCACCCATTGCTGCGAGCACCTCTTCGAGGTACGCTTTGGCGCTTTCGGAAGCGCTTTGCTTAATTTCCAGCACGCCCTTGACAACAGCGTTCGCACCGCCGAACAGACCGAGCGTCTTTTTCACGGGCTCCTGCGTCACTTCAAACGCAATGCTGTCCATATCGGCTTCCAGTTCAGCGGCGATCAATGCCTTGGCTTCTTCGATCGTAGCCGCTTCTTTCACACATTCTTTACGCATAGTTTTACCCTTCTTTGCTCTTATTCTTCCGAAGTTTTCGCCGTATCGGCGCTGTCTTCGGCACTGTCGGCGGTCTGCGTATCATCGACGGCTTCCGTCGATCCGCCGTTCTTCGCGGCATTGCTGCCCGAAGAATGCTTTTTCTTCTTTTTATTCATCTCGCGGGATTCTTCGCGCTGACGCTCGAGCTCCTGCTCCGCCTTGCGAGCTTCGGCTTCTTCGCGCTGTCTTGCTTGCGCAAGGCGTTTTTTATCCTCCGCCTTTTGGCGACGGCGCTCTTGATACGCCTTTTCCGCTTCGGCACGCGCTTTCGCGGGGTCATAAATCTTATGGAGAATGGCGGTTTGCGCCAGCGACAACACGTTACTGAAGATCCAGTACACACCCACAGCGCCGGGCACGCCGAACGCGATAAACAGCGACATGGCGGGCATATAAATCATCATCATATTATTCGTGCAACCCACGCCCGGTTGATCGGGCATGGATTTTTTGTTGTTGCGCATGGACACCCAACTGACGATAAACGAGGTAGCACCCGAAATGATCGGAATAAACCACAACCAGTTGATATCTTTGAAGCCGACACCTTTGGTCCACGGCTGATCAAGCAACGTATATTCACTGTCAAAGAAGGCAAATTGACCGCCCATCAGTACGATCTGATCGTACACCGCCTCAGCACCGCCGCGATCCGCGACCTGAGCAAGCAAGGTATTCTTATCCACACCCGCGCGGGCAAGCGCCGCTTCGGAGGGATTGGTCAATTCCGCGATGATATCGGCTTTATTGGTGCCTTCATCGCAGTATTTCATCAAGCGAAGCTCGCCGTAGTATCCTTGCAGATCTTTCTCGGTGACCTTGCCATCTTCAATAATCTTATTTTCTTCGTCGTCGCCGACAGGTTTGTCGATGATCGCATACTGCGCCACGCTGACAATGGATTCCGACACAGCCGGATTGGACAGGTTGGTCAACGGCGCATAAATCGCCGCGATAACGCCGAACAGCACGATCACAGAGAGCAGCATCGGCAAACAACCTGCCGTCATGCTGACGCCGTGTTTTTCATACAGTTGTTGCTGTTTTTCCGCCAGTTTCTGACGATCGTTGGCGTACTTCTTTTGCAACCGCTCAAGCTGCGGCGCAATCTTAGCGCGGTCAACAGCACTTTTTTGTTGTTTCAAAAATACGGGAAACAGCAACAAACGCACCAAGAACGTGAAAATGAACATGGTGATGAAATAGTTGGGGATCAATTTGAAGATCCACGACATCACCCAACCGAGCGGTTTACCCAAAAAACCCAAGATACCCAAGAGTAGTCCCTCCAGCAAGATATTGACCGTCGGTTATTTTTTCCGTCGACGGCCTTTTTTTTCAATGGTTTCCGGCACGGGATCGTATCCGTGTCCCCCGAGAGGATTGCATCGCATAATACGCCATGTCGCCATCCAAAAACCGCGAAATGCGCCGAATCGCTCAATCGCCTCGATCGCATATTGCGAGCAAGTCGGCGAAAAGCGGCAAGCGCCTTTGGTATGGGACGAAATGTGCCGCTGATAAAAGCGGATCACAGCGATCAAAAACTTTTTCATCGGGTTTTCCTTTGCGATTGCGGGGAGCCGAGCAGCGACAGCGCTTTAAAATGCGCGGTCATCGCCGCTTTCACCTGCGGCATAGACGCACTCGCCGTGCGGGTGCGCGCCACAAACACGATATCCCAATTTCCTTGTACTTGCGGGCGAATCAAGCGATACGCCTCGCGAATAAGCCGGCGGCAGCGATTTCGTTCGACAGCTTTACCGATCTTTTTGCCGGTGGTAATACCAACGCGGCAATATCCCTTATTATTCTTGCGCACATAGGTGACAAGCAACGGGCTGATTTGTGATTTTCCGCGATAATAAAGCGAACGAAATTCCTTATTAAGACGAAGAACGGCTGCCTTGTTTTTTGCCATAATCCGCGCGACCTCCTTTAAAACGCAACCTATTTTGCGTTATAAAAAAAAGCCACACGATGGTGGCCATTTTTAGTGGGTCAGTCTCTTTCTGCCCTTTGCACGGCGGCGCGCCAGAACTTTACGACCGTTGGCAGTGGCCATTCTTTTACGGAAGCCGTGTTCCATCTTGCGATGGCGCTTTTTCGGTTGATAAGTACGAAACATCAGAGTGCTCCCCCTTTCATCACACGCCTTGCGGCGAACAATAATTTCTGTATGTCAGGATGCGCCGAGCGCATCAAACAAAGACACAGCCTTGCGAGGATACATTATAACCTAAAAGTACAAAAAAAGTCAACAGGAAAAACGGTTTTTACACAATCTTTTTTTTGCGGTTTGTGTGTTTCTTTCCTTTTTGCCACTACATTTTGTGGTTTTTTAAAAATGCACACATTTTCGGTGTCGCGTATTTCACAAAGCGGCGACAAAATATGAAAAACTTTCGCCTTATATATATTTAAAGGTTGAAATATTATTCAATTTATGATATACTCAAAGGGTATATTGAGAAGTATTCGGTTTTCCGAAACCGTGCGGGTTTTTCCAAAAAAATTCCGCTTGTATATCGATTATTTTGAAGGAGTGTCTTGCCTTTATGAGTTCTTCCGAATCCATCCATTCCCTGTATCAAGTATGGGTCTATACCATGCAATATCTGCAGGATAATTACGATATCAGCGAAGCCGCTATCGATATGTGGATCGGCAGCCTGTCGCTGAAATCCATCGACAAAGGATTTGTCAATTTGGAGGTCAACACCGATTTCCAAAAAAATATCATTGAACAGCAATACGGTGAGCGTCTGCGCGAATCGTTCTCGCGTGTGCTGGGTTTTGAGGTGCAGTTGAATATCATCAGCATCGAGCGCAAGCCGATCATCGAACCTACCCCCGCTGATGATAACTTCGGTTCGGATTATTTCTTTAACCGAACTGCCGAAACCGGTGATTATACCTTTGAAAATTTCATTGTCGGCGCTTCCAACCGCTTTGCTCATGCGGCATCGCTGTCGGTAGCATCCAACCCCGCCGGTCATTATAACCCCTTGTTTATCTACGGTGGCTCGGGTCTGGGTAAAACTCACCTGTTGTATGCAATCTGTGCGGCGGTGCGTGAGAAAAATCCGCAATGCCGCGTCATCTATACCAAATGCGAAGAAATGACCAACGATTTCATCAAAGCGCTGCGTGACGGATCAATCGACCAATTCCGTGAACATTATCGGCAAGCGGATATTTTGCTGGTGGACGATATTCAGTTTTTGGCGGGCAAAACGCAAACGCAGGAAGAATTTTTCCATACCTTCGATTACCTGCATAATGCCGGCCGTCAAATCGTAATTACTTCCGATCGCCCGCCTCGCGAGATTGCCACGCTGGAGGAACGCCTGCGCACCCGTTTTGAAATGGGTCTGCTCGCGGACATTCAAGCACCCGATCTGGAAACGCGCATTGCAATCATCAAGCGCAAGGCGTACTTGCTGCATATGCATATCACCGACGAGGTGTGCGAATATATTGCAACACAGTTGAAAGCGAATGTTCGTCAGCTCGAGGGTGTCGTCAAAACGATGCACGCGCAATATCTCATCGGCGGCAACTCCCCCACGCTGGCAACGGCGCAAAACGCCATTCGTGATATTCGCACCAACAATCAACCCACCCCTGTGACGATCGATCGCATCATCAGCGAGGTTTCGCGCACGTTTAATGTGTCGGAGGACGATATTCGTTCAAAATCCCGCACCTCACAGATCGCGCGCGCCAGACAGGTTGCCATCTTTGTGGTGCGCCGTATCACCGGTCTGAATCAGGTGGACATCGGTAAAGAATTCGGCGGCTTTGATCACACCACGGTGCTGTATGCACTGCGTAAGGTGGATTCGATGATGCAAACCGACTCCTCTTTCCGCAACATGGTGAACGATATCATCAAGAACTTGAGTGAAAAATAATTCCACAAATCGGGTGGTGGAAACATTGTGAGTCAATGTGAAAAACCGAAGTTTTCCACCCGTTTATTCACTTTTCACTCACCGCTTTTCACAGCAAGTGAACAGTCGGTATTCCCTCCCGTTTCTATTCACTTTATTCACACCGCTTTCCAAAAGTTATTCAAAGCAAAACCCCGCCTGCTTACAGGCGTTTAAGCCCTTTTAAACAAACTCACCGCCCCTATGATAACTATGAAAAAAGTAATAAGTAAGATATTGGTGAGAAAAGTATTCGAGGCGTTCGCCTCTCCCCTTTTTCCGGTTGTATGTTAAAAAGTTAGGAGATAGACGTATGAACATTATTTGCAGTCGTGACGCATTGTATGATGCCGTAAATACCGTCAGTCATGCGGTATCGGCAAAATCCACTCTCCCTGCGCTGGAAGGTATCCTTCTGCGTGCGGGCGGCTCCTCCCTGTATCTCGCGGGTTACGATATGGAGTTGGGTATCACCACCGCGATTGAAGCGCAGGTAAAAACCGCGGGCGATATCGTGTTGTCGGTCAAGCTGTTCGGCGATATCGTGCGTTCACTCAGCGGCGATACCGTGACGCTGAGCAGCGATGAGAAAATGAATGTCAAAATCAGCTGCGGCATGGCGGAATATGAGATCATGGGCATCAGCGCGGCGGAATATCCCGAAATCCCCACCGTTCCCGACGGTGTCGGTTTTGTGGTGGATCGCGGTACTCTGCGATCGATGATTCGTCAGACGATTTTTGCCGTGGCGCAAAACGATAACGGTCGTCCCGTGCATAAGGGTACGCTGTTTGAGCTGAAGAATAAAATGCTCACGCTCGTCAGCCTTGACGGCGCGCGCCTGGCGCTGCGCAGCGAGCCCATTCAAAGTGAAGAAAATATTCAGTTCGTCGTGCCGCGTAAAACGCTCGTCGAGCTGCTCAAAATGCTGGATGATGAGGAGAAACCGACATCGATCGTGGTCGGCAAACGCCACATTCTGATCGAGGTCGGCGGCTATGTGGTGATCTCCCGCATCATCGACGGTGAATTTTTGCCCTATCGCAAAGCGATCCCGCAGCAGGTCAACACCACCATTCGTGTGAATACCCGCGAGTGGATGCAGTCGGTCAGCCGTGCGGCGATCGTCATCAACGATCGCGTGAAATCGCCGCTGATTTGCGATTTCAGCGGCGGACGCATCAAGGTCAGCTGCTCGACCCCGCTCGGCTCGGCAAGCGATGTGATGAGCGCGGTCATCGAGGGTAAGGAAGAAATGATGAGCTTTAATCATCAGTTCCTCACCGAAGCGCTGAAAAATACCGAAACCGACGAGGTGCGCATCGAGCTCAACGGCTCGCTGTCGCCGATGAAAATTTTGCCGCCCGAAGGCGAGAACTTCCTGTTCTTGGTGCTTCCCGTGAGAATGCCCGGCGGTCGATAAAGAGGAAACTGCATGGAAAAGAAAACCGTAAGCATCTCCACGGAATTTATCCGTATGGATGCGCTTTTGAAGCTGGCGGGTCTTGTGATGACCGGCGGCGAAGCCAAAGCCGTTATTCAAGGCGGCGAGGTGCTGTTTAATGGGGAAGAGTGCCTCATGCGCGGCAAGAAAATTCGAAACGGCGATACCGTCACTTTTGACGGTGTTATCGTGACCGTGGAGGCACCTGTATGAGGGTCACCGCGCTGCAGGTGAAGGATTTTCGCAATATCAAGGACATTGCGCTTGTCCCGTGTGACGGCATGAATATTCTTTACGGCGACAACGCGCACGGCAAAACCAACCTGCTTGAAGCCATTTGGTTGCTGACAGGTGGCAAGAGCTTTCGCGGCAGTAAGGATCACGATTTGGTAAAATTCGGTTGTGAACGTGCCAAAGTCGAAGGTGTTTTTGTTGCCGGCGGGAGAGAGCAAAAAGCGAGCATAATGATCGATTCGCGCCGCAAGGTATGCCTCAACGGTGTTTCGCAATCGTCGCCGAAAAAATTGACGGGACGATTTTGCGCGGTGATTTTTTCGCCCGATCATCTGTCGCTCATCAAGGACGGTCCCGAGGAACGGCGCAGGTTTCTCGATGCCGCTTGCTGTCAGAACCGTCCGTCGTATATGCGGGTGCTCAGCGAATATACGCGGCTGGTAAAGCAGCGTAACCAATGGATAAAAGCGGTCAAAAACGGTGACCAATCGCCCGATGAACTGCTGCTGGATGCCTTTGATGAACGCATGGCAGCGGCGGGTGCGGCGGTGCGCCGTGTGCGAAAAGAGTATATCGCGCTGCTTTGCGAGCGTGCGGCAGCGTATTATGACGGATTGGCAAACGGGCGCGAGCAGTTGGCAATCGTCTATGATGAAAATGAGGAAGAAGCAGCGCTGTTTGCGGCGATCAAAGCCGCAAGGGAAAGAGACCGCAAAGCGGGATTTTCCACCGTCGGCCCGCATCGTGACGATTTTGAGGTGCTCATCGGCGGCACGCCTGCCAGACTTTTCGGCTCACAAGGACAGCAACGCTCGGCGGTGCTTGCTTTAAAGCTCGCGGAGGCAGCACTGCTCAAGGAAAATTACGGGGAAAACCCCGTCATCTTGCTTGACGATGTGATGAGCGAGCTGGACAGCTCACGCCAGGAATACATATTAAATCATATTGACGGATTTCAGGTGTTCATCACCTGCTGCGATCCGACCGCGATCACCCGCCTGGCGGGCGGTGCGGTATACCGCATGGAAAACGGCACGATCTTGCAGCAGGAGAAACCATAAAAGGAGAAGGCGCGACATGTATTTGCATTTGGGAGCGGAAACGGTGGTGCGCGAAAGCACCATTATCGGCATCTTTGATACCGATAATGCCACCGTCAGCCGTCACACACGCGATTATTTAAACCGCGCCGAAAAAGAAGGGCGACTCGTGAGCATCACCTACGAATTGCCCAAGTCCTTTGTGGTTTGCCGCGAGGGGGAGAGGGAGATCGTCTATCTCAGCCAACTTTCGGTTGCCACCTTACGAAAACGGATGAAATCACCACTGACATATATTGATACGGCGCATTGAAGAAGGGAGAGACCCATCTATGAGTACAGAACAGTTAAACCAAGCGTATGACGAAAGCCAAATCCAAGTTCTCGAAGGCTTGGAGGCGGTGCGCAAACGCCCCGGTATGTATATCGGCTCGACAGGCGAAAAAGGCCTGCACCATTTGGTCTACGAGATCGTCGATAACTCGATCGACGAGGCACTCGCGGGCTATTGCACCCATATCGAAGTGGAAATTCTGCCCGGCGATATCATCGCCGTGCGCGATAACGGTCGCGGTATCCCCGTCGGTTTGAATGAAAAGCTCGGTATGCCCACCGTTACCGTCGTGTTGACGGTGCTGCACGCGGGCGGTAAGTTCGG
>JAZURB010000033.1:0-1594 GCA_045605945.1 Acutalibacteraceae bacterium | reverse complement strand
GGTGGGGAATTGCACCCCGCCCCGAAGACTGTTTATTACTATGTTATGAGTATACACGGATTTTTGCCGCTTGTCAATCACCATTCGGCAACCAAACGACAATATTCCTCCTCGCTGACGGCGGCATTGAGCACCGCGATCAGACGCGCGGTAGACAGATAGCGCGGCAAACCGAGGCGGTCGCACAGCGCTTCGCGTTTTTTCTTGCTGTCGGCGCGTCCTGTCAATCCGTCTGCCATGAGGCGCGCGGTATCCAGATAAGGCGGCGAAAGCGGTGAGTCGGCATCCGCAAAGGTCGCGCCTGCCGCTTTGAGCGCCGCGAGCAACACATCCTCTCCCATACCTTCCACACCGAGCAAGCCTTCTTTGGAAGGTACCGCCTTCCGCTTCTCCTTGCCAGCCGTCGGCGGAATGTAGGCGTGCTTGATCTGCGAGGGCGGCACAACCGCCGCCACATGATCACGGATCACAAAACCCGCAGCATCGCTGTCGGTGAGCACGATCAATCCCCGCTCGGCAGCAAGGCGACGCAGCATCGATCGCGCCGCTTCGTCTTTAAAAATACGGAAGCCGTTGGTTTGCACGATCACGGTATCCACCACCGCAGACAGGCGCACGGTATCGTAACGACCTTCCACTACGATCGCTTCCTTGATCGTCACCATATCAGCGGCTCTCCTTTGCAATCAAGATGAGACGCGCCACCGTTTCCTCCAAAATCAGGCGATGCTGTTTGCCCGTGCCGCTCTTCATACGCGTATCCGCTGCGGCAAGCAAATCGAGGCTTTCGCGCAGTGAAGACAGCGACAGCGCACGGCAATCGCGCGCAGCATTGCGAAGACGAAATTCCCGTCCGCGATATGGAAATGTATCGGCAAGCGCGGTGGCTTGCTCGCCGCCGTTTGCCGCAACCTTGGCACGGTAGAGATCGACATAGGTTTCCGACAACACAGCAAGCACGCGGATCGGCTCTTCGTTGCAAGCGAACAAACGCGAAATGCAGTCGTATGCCGCATCGTATCGCCGCGCAAGAAGCGCCTTCGACAGCTCATACACCGAAGCATCCAGCGCTTTGACACCCGCTTTTTCGATGACGGCGGGTGTGATCTCGCCGCCGCTGCCGACAACGGCGCACAGCTTATCCAGCTCATTGAGCAGCAAAAACAGATCGCTGCCGCATTGCTCGACCATGCGCGATGCGGTGGCAGTGGCCATGGTGCAGCCGCGCTTGGCAGCGCCCTTGCTGAGCATTGCTGCCATTTCCGAGGCGGTGCGATGATCAAAGCCGATCGCCTCGCCCGCTTTATCGATATCCTTGATAAACGCTTTCCATTTCGCGTTCTTTTTCACATCGGGCGAAAACGCCGTCGCGGAGAACAGCAGCACCGTCGGCGCAGCCGCCGAAGAAATAATCTGCTTCATTTTCTCGGTGGTTGCGGCGTTAGCGGCACCCGCATCGTAATCCTTCACCCATACGCAGGTGTGTTCCCCCATCAGCGGCAACGCTTCCACCGCCGCTTCCAGCGCATCGAGCGAAAGTGCCGTGCCGTCAAATACATGGCGGTTGAAATCCTCCATCCCGTCGGCAGGCACG
>JAZURB010000032.1:0-4348 GCA_045605945.1 Acutalibacteraceae bacterium | reverse complement strand
ATGAAAAAGCATCAGGAATATACGAACACATATATAAATCAGAATTACGATCGATTTAACATTAATATGCCGAAAGGCGCAAAAGAGCAGCTCCAAAACCACGCGAAACGGTACGGGGATAAATCAGTTAATGCATTAATCGTTCGAGCGGTTCGAGAACAAATAAAACAGGACGGCGGCGACGTCTCCGCATGGGACGCGCTCGCACCCGAACGCGACACGCAGGAGGTGAACGCCGATGCCTGAACTGTGCAGATTCCAGAATATAATAATACGAATGCAATTCAACGATAACACACAGCACTATAAGCCGCACATTCATGTACAGTATGCCGAGCATCGGGCCGCGATCGGTATCGATGGCGAAATACTCGCCGGTGCTATTCCGTCGAAGCAGTATAAATTAATTGAAGCGTGGTTAATACTTCACGAAGAAGAATTATACAAGGCCTGGACGAACGCGGTACGCGGCGTGGCGTTCGACAAGATCAAACCGCTCGATTGAGGTGATTATATGGACGAATTAATGAAAGCCAAGGACGGGGCTCAGTTGCTTGAAGTGTGCGCGGTCCGTCCGCTTGATGGGTATAATTTATGGGTGCGATTCAACAACGGCGAGACGCGCACGGTGGACATGACGCCGCTCCTTGAACAGCCGGCATTCGTGCCGCTTAAAGATAAAACGGTGTTTGATGATGTGCGTGTTGATTACGGCTGCACGGTCTGGCTTGATGGTGATGTTGATATTGCGCCGGAGTATTTGCTTATGAACGGCAGGAGGTGACACAATGAGCGAAAAAGAACAATGCATACAGATGATTGAAACGTTGACCGAAAGCGAGCTTGTACACCTCAAAGGAATAATTCGTTGCTATCTTGACGCTATGCTCGAGCGGCGCAGGGCGGAAGCCTTCGAGAGTGAGAAGCGGAGCAAATACACTGAAAGCACGGCGAAAACTGTCGGCGATAAATAACCCAACAATATAATATATATACAGCTTAATGCATTACGGCGTTAGGCTGTTTTTTTATGCCTTCACGCAAAAATAGACAAATTGTAAACAATCGCAAAAAACCGAAAGTTGTCCGTTTTGTCCGTTTTATACCAATTACAATGATAACACAAGGGAGGACGGCGAAACATGGAACACAATCCATTCTATGACAGCCCCGAATGGAAGCGCAAACGGCGTGAGATCCTTGAACGCGATCACTTCGAGTGTTGCTGCTGCCGCGCACGCGGACGGTACACACGCGCCGTGATAGTGCATCATGTTAAGCACCTCGAGGACGTGCCCGAGTTGGCGTTATCTGATGTATACGTCGACGGACGCGGCGCAGTGCATCGGCAGCTGATAAGCGTGTGCCGGGACTGTCACGAGACCGTCTGCCATCCCGAACGGCTGCGGCGAACGGCACCACCCGAACCCGTAACGGCCGAACGGTGGGACTGAACAGAATGAAACGCGGCGCAGTACTGCCATTAGGTCTATTACCGATAGCCGCGGTAGGCTGATTGGGTATCCCCCACCCGGTAGGTAGGCGATACACCCCGGTGTAAAAAAATGGAAAATTAATCGCCGATTCTCACTCGGGGCTGCCCTAGCCAAGAGTTAGACGCGGTCGCGCGCGTGAGAAAATGGGAAAATATGGTGAAAGGAGCGTAAAAACGTGGCTAAATTAACACGAAAACAGATTCGGCAGGACTTGCTTGACCAGTTGGAGCGAAACGGCATGGTCGGCGGTTATTGCCGGGATATGGTCGACGACTACATGTCGCTGTGGGACATTGCAAAGGCTTTGACCGAGGACATCAAAGAGCGCGGCGTTACGGTTGAGACCGAGCTTGCCGACGGGCGATGCAAGCGGGTGAAAAACGAAAGCGTCGGCGAACTGCTGAAGACCAACGCGCAGATGCTCAAGATCCTTGACAGTCTCGACCTCAAAGCCGTGCAGGGCGGTGACGAGGATGACGAACTGTAATGAACACATTGAACGATATTTAAACCTTATCGAGAGCGGCGAACTTCGCGCCTGCAAAGATCAGATAGCACTTGCGGCACTGGTGCGCAGGGCGTTCGCCGAGGAAGACATTTACACAAACGATGAGCAGCTTGAAAAGTACCTCGGTTTATCAAAGTATTTCGGGTACAACAAGGTGTTCGAGTGGCAGGAATTCGTTTTCGGGCTTCATCTGTGTACTTATCGGCGCGAGGACGACATGCCGCGATGGCCGGACATGTTGTGTATGCAGGGACGAGGTGCCGGCAAGGACGGCACGATCGCAATGGAAGCGATGTGTCTCAGCTCACCATATAATGGCATAAAGGCGTATGACATCGACATATGCGCGATAAACGAGGAACAGGCGACGCGCCCGGTCAAGGACATTATCGAGGCGTTCGGCTCTCCGCAGTACGAAAAGAAATTGAAAAAGCACTTCTACTGGACGAAAGAAGAAGTGCGGAATCTGAAAACCGGCTCGGTCATCAAGGGACGCACGAACAATCCGAAAGGTAAAGACGGTTTACGTTCGGGCGCGGTGATATTCAACGAGGTTCACACCTATGAGGATTACCGCAACATAAACGTGTTCACGACGGGTCTGGGTAAAAAGCTCCATCCGCGCCGCTCGTACTACACCACAAACGGCGACGTGCGCGAAGGTCCGCTTGACGATATGCTCGAACGGTCGCAGGAGATACTTTTCGGCGGTATGCCGGATGCGGGGTTCCTGCCGTTTATCTGCCGGCTTGACAACAAAGAGGAAGTCCACGACCCCCGAAACTGGGAAAAAGCTGTGCCGGGACTTCGGTATCTGCCGTCGCTTCGTGAGGAGATAGGCAAGGAATACGAGGAATGGAAGCGTTCGCCGCTCAGACTGCCGGCATTTATGGGCAAGCGTTTCAATCTGCCCGACGGTGCGGCAAATGTGGCGGTCACCGACTACGAGAACATCAAGGCGACGAACCGCGAACTGCCCAACCTCGAAGGTATGCCCTGTGTTATCGGAATCGACTATTCGAAGCTCAACGACTTCGCGTCGGTCAACGCGCATTTCCGCAAAGGCGATGCACGGTTCGACATCAATCACACATGGGTATGCCGCAATTCGCAGGACTTACGCGACGGGCGCATAAAAGCACCGCTCGCCGAATGGGAATCGATGGGGTTGCTTACCTTTGTGGATGATGTGGAGATCTCGCCGACGCGGATTACCGAGTACATCAAGAGCATTGCACAGCGGTATTACGTGCTGGGAATCGGCATCGACAACTTCCGGCTGGCACTGATGCGCGACGCACTCGCAGACCTCGGTTTCGACGCTTACGAGCGCAAAAATATCAAGCTGATAAGACCATCGGACATAATGAAGGTTCAGCCCGTGGTCAACAGCTGCTTTGAAAATCGGTACTTTCACTGGGGCAATCATCCGCTTCTGCGCTGGGCGGCGAACAACACCAAGCTCGTGGCATCGGGCAAGAAGGAAGGTACCGACACCGGAAACTTTTACTACGCAAAAATCGAAGCCAAAAGCCGAAAGACCGACCCGTTCATGGCTCTGGTCGCGGCTATGGTGATCGAAGACATGTTACCCGATACGACGTTTGGCGATATTCCCGATTTAGGAGTGATAATTGGTTAAAAATGGGAATCAGTATAAAAGATTGGTTTAAATACCATTTCGGCAAGTCCACGCCTGCCGAGATGGAAGTACTGTACACCGACCCCGACAACGTGTGTGCGCTGGCAAATGCGGCAAAGGAAATGGCTTTGCTTACCTGCACGAACATCATAACGGCGACGCTCGGACGGTGTGAGTTCGTTACCTACAACAAGGGCGACGCGGTGAAACGGAATGAATGGCGGCTCTGGAATGTACAGCCGAATCAGAATCAGAACGCGCAGCAGTTCCGCGCACAGCTCATACATACGCTTGTCGGCAAGGGCGAGGCTCTTGTGATCGAGCTTGAAAGCGGCGTATATGTCGCCGACAGCTTCACGGCAAGCGACGACGTGGTAAAAGAACGGCTGTACAGCGACGTTGCGGTCGGCTCACTTACGCTGAACCGCAAATTTAAAGAACACGAGGTAATGCACTTCGCTATGCCCGACAGCGCATGGATGAAAACATTCGACAGTCTGGCACAGGCGTATGCATCGGTTATAAATTCGGGTGTCAAGGGATACCGCCGCGCACAGGGAATGAAGGGTACGCTCAGCATCGACGCAATACAGATGAGTGCAAATCCCAAGATTCAGAAAGCGTACGAAGCCCTTAAGGGCGCGGAATACAAGCAGTTTGCCGACGCGGAAAGCGCGGTACTGCCGCTCTACAAGGGCATGG
>JAZURB010000031.1:0-6246 GCA_045605945.1 Acutalibacteraceae bacterium | reverse complement strand
TGGTTGCGCCTGTCGGTCATCGGTTCGTTGTCGTATGAAACGATTGCGGCATCCAATGCGTTAACGGCGTTGGAGCAGTCAACGAGTGAACGCATCACCGATCCGTCTGCGTTTGTGACGGTGTTGTGGGTCATGACGCTGAGTATCATGGTCGGTCTGGTGTTTGCGCCGCTTCTTACTAAGAAAATTCAAGGCGGCATCAAGAAAATCGAAAACCGCGATCAAAAATGGGGCGATCTGCTGTCGAATGCGATGTTCCTCGGCATGATCTCGGCGTTTCTCGGTTATGTTTTCTGCGATGTGTCGCTGGCATTCCGCGGCGATTTCACCGGCATTATCCCCGTGTGTGTCATGGCGGTATCGGCGCTTGTAATGGCGGTGTGCGGTCTGCTTGCCACCAAGGGTAAGATTCGCTGGATGAATGACTATGCACTCCCGATCAGCTTGGTTGTTGGTATGGCATCGGCCATTCCGCTGACAAGCTGGTTGTCGTGAGAAAGGGGGACATGAATTATGAAACAACAACGCTCATATTTGGAAAGTGTTCATCGCGACGGTCGCGTATGGGGCTTGACGCTGTGTGTCATCATTTTGCTGTTCCCTGTGGCGGTGTCCGTGCTTTACGGGGTGTTCCCGCAATGGAGCGCATTGTGGAAGGGCTTGCTCGCGACCGCGCCGATGTATTGGGCGGTCGGTATTGTTGAAATCTTCACCTATGTGCCGATGCTCGGTGCAGGCGGTGCGTATCTGTCATTTGTGACGGGTAATATCTCCAATTTGAAATTGCCGTGTGCGCTCGACGCTATGGAGCGTGCGAAGGTAAAGCCGAGCTCCGAAGAGGGCGAAATCATCTCGACCATCGCGATCGCCGTGTCGAGCATTGTGACGACTTTGATTGTGATTCTCGGTGTTATTCTGATCATGCCGCTGACACCTGTGCTGGAAGCGGATGTGCTCAAACCCGCATTTGATCAAATGCTGCCTGCATTGTTCGGCGGTCTCGGCGTTGTCTTTGTGTCCAAAAATGCGAAGCTCGCTGTCGCGCCGATCGTGCTGATGCTCGCGCTGTTTATCAGCGTGCCTGCGCTCAACCAAAGCACCGTGGGCATCATGGTGCCTGTCGGCGTGGTATTCACGCTGATCGTGGCACGTATCATGTATAAAAAAGGATGGATTTAAGATGGGCATCGTATTCGCGGTCATCGGCGCGGTGGTTCTGGCGTTTATCGCCGTGCTGCTTGTGCGCGCTGCTTGCTTTACGCCGAAGGCGGGCATTGTCGCACAGGAAACGGATGAAACGTTTGATAAAGATCGTGTGATTGAAAATTTACGCACGCTCGTGCGTTGTAAAACCGTGTCGTATGCCGACAGCTCCCTCGAGGATGATGCGGAGTTTGAAAAGCTGATTGCGGTGCTGCCGACATTATATCCGCATGTGTTTGAAGTGTGCAGCTTCGATCGATTACCCGATCGCGGACTCCTTTTCAAATGGGAAGGCAAAGCACATGATGCGCCCGCTGTGATGATGGCGCATTATGATGTGGTGCCTGCCAATGAAGAGCTGTGGGACAAGCCTGCCTTTGACGCTGTTTTGGAGGATGGCGTCGTGTGGGGACGCGGCACACTGGATACGAAAGTGACATTTAACGGTGTCCTGTTTGCCGCCGATCATTTGATTGCCGAAGGCTTTGTGCCCGAAAACGATATCTATTTTGCATTCTCGGGCGGGGAAGAGGTCAACGGTAACGGTGCTGTGCATATCGTGGATTATCTCGAAAAACACGGCATCGATCCCGCTGTGGTTGTCGATGAAGGCGGCGCGGTGGTGGAACATGTGTTTCCCGGTGTCAGCGCACCGTGCGGCATGATCGGTATTGCCGAAAAGGGACTTATGAATGTGCGCTTTTCCGCCGTGTCGGCGGGCGGTCACGCGTCCGCGCCAAAGCCTCATACCCCGGTCGGTGTATTGTCGAAAGCGTGTTGCCGTGTGGAAGCAAAGCCGTTTAAAGCGCATGTCACCGAGCCTGTGCGCCAAATGTTTGACACGCTCGGTCGCCATTCGAATTTTGTATACCGCTTGATTTTCTCCAATCTTTGGTGCTTTAAGCCGGTACTCGATGCGATTTGCAAATCGTCGGGCGGTGAGCTGAATGCACTCATGCGCACCACCGTCGCCTTCACGCAGATGGACGGCAGCAAGGCGCCCAATGTCATCCCACCCGCAGCGTCCATGATGGCGAATATGCGTCTCAATCCCGCCGATACGATCGACAGCGCTTTGGCATATCTGAAAAAGACGGTTGCCGATGAGCAGGTGAATATTGAGCTGATGTACGGTGAAAATCCGAGCCGTATTTCGCAGGTGGATTGCGACGGCTACCGCCGCGTTGCCACGGCGGTGGCATCCACATGGAAAGGCTGTATCGTGTCGCCGTATTTGATGGTGCAATGCTCCGACAGTCGCCATTACGGGCGCATTTCCGATAAGGTCTATCGCTTTTCCGCGATGGATCTCACGAGTGAAGAACGCGCCACTATTCACGGTAACAACGAGCGCATTCGTGTGGAGTGCGCGCATCGCGCCGCCGAATTTTACATTCGTCTTATGAAACAGTGTTAATAAAAAAATCCCCTGCCGCGGCAGGGGATTTTTGGTTTTTACGGAAGCGGATGCAACTTGTTAACGCGATGGATCATCACCGCAAGCAGCACAAAAAATACGGCAATAAACAGCGGGAATAATCCCAGAGAGATATGTTCGCCGATCAGTCCGAAGATCGGCGGCGCTACACAGCATCCCGTGTAAGCGCCCGCCATTTCGATGCCGATGATCGCGCCCGAGCGCTCGGCGCCGAAACGCAGCGGCGTGGAATGGATAATACTCGGATAAATCGGCGCGCAGCCGATGCCGATGATGAATAATCCTGCCGCGATCAGCGGGGAAGGCAGCGGCAACGCGATGATCACTGTGCCGCCCAGCGAGACGATGATGCCAACGCGAATAAGCAGCGCGTCGGAGAATTTTTCCGCCAAAAAGCCACCGGCGAATCGCCCGAGCATCATCCCGAGATAAAACAGACCGCCCAGTGATGCTGCCGACTCGGCCGACAGGTGGTGATAACCGTTAAGATACGAGGTAGACCACAGCATCAGCGCGCCCTCGGCTGCGCAATAGGCGAAAAATGCCACAACGACCGCTTTTACGCCGGGAATCTTCAACGCCGCGCGTGTGCCGAGCGGTACGGCGGGGGCGTCGTTGCTGTCGGGTGTCGGTGCTTTCAAGCGCCCGAACAGCGGCAAGCTGCAAAAGAGCGCCGCGGTGATCGCGATTTGCACAATCCCGACGGCGACATAACCGCCGTGCCAACTGTGCGCTCCCGTTAAAAATGCACTCATAATGTGCGGGCCGATCGACGCGCCGACGCCCCAAAATGCGTGCAACCAACTCATGTGTCGTGCTTTGCAGTGCAGCGCCACGACATTGTTGAGTGCCGCATCCACGGCACCTGCGCCGAGTCCGTAAGGGATCGACCACGCGCACAACTGCCAAAACGCCGTCACCTGCGAAAATCCGAACAGCGCGGCGGCGGTGGTCGCCACGCTGACGGCGGTTACAACGCCCGCGCCGAAGCGGCGGGTCAGCCGGTCGGACAGCAGTGAGGAGACGATCGTACCTACCGTGATGATCACCGATACGATGCCTGCCGCCGAAAGCGGTGCCGCGATATCCGCCTGCATGATCGGCCAAGCAGCTCCGAGCAACCCGTCGGGAAGCCCCAATCCTATAAAAGCTATATATATACATATCAAAAGTAAAGTCGTCATGAGTTATCCCTCCGAAACGGTATTATACTAAAGCCGTTGTAAAATACAAGAGGGATTATCGGATTTCTTTGCGTCTATTGGAAAAAAATTCGTCTTTTTACAAAAGATTCATATTTTCGAGGTTGACATAGGGGAAAGGGTGTGGTAAAGTAGTGTTAGCACTCGAGGGCATAGAGTGCTAACGGAATGAAAAAGCGAGGAGGGACGGTGTATGGAGCTTGCCGGTGAGCGCAAAAAAGCCATTTTGTGTGCGGTGATCGAATGCTATATTCGCACGGGTGAGCCTGTCGGCTCCAAGATGATCGCCGGCCTCTTGAACTATGCGGTGTCCTCGGCAACCATTCGAAACGATATGGCGGAGCTTTCCGCGCTCGGTTATCTTGAGCAGCCGCACACTTCGGCAGGACGCATTCCGACCGCCAAAGCATTTCGCTTGTATATCGATCGATTGATGCCGCGTCGTGCCGTGACGGAACAGCACCGTGCCGCGATTATCAACCGTTTGCAGCATGCGGCGGGTGATCCTGAACGCTTGCTTGTGGAAGCAACGCGGATTTTGAGCGAAACAACGGGCTGTGTTGCGTTAACGACATCCCCTGCGCAAACCTCGGATACCGTGCGCCGCATCGAATGTATCCGCATGTCATCCCGTACCGTGATGCTCGCCTTGATGACCTCTTCGGGCACGCTGCGCAGCCGTCTTTGTTGTGTCGATGCAAGCATGGCGGACGAACAGCTTCACACGCTGTGCACACTGCTGACCGATCGCTTCGGCGAGCGTCCGCTGCGTGAAATTCGCCTTGCGGAGCTGCAACAGCTGGTGATGGTGATGGATATGGGTGGTTTGCCCATGACCGGACTGATCACGGGATTTTACGATCTGGTGCGTGAATTGGTGGAAGCGGATATCCGTATGGCGGGTCAGCTTCAGCTGATTGAAAAACCCGATTACGGTTGGGAGGATGCACGCGGACTTCTTAATTTCCTTTCCGATCGCGATCAACTGACGGCGATGCTTTCCGGATATACCGACGGTCTTCGTGTTCTGCTCGGCAGCGAAAGCATGCGTCCCGAACTGCGCGGCTCCAGTGTGATCGTCACCCGCTATTCGCCCGACGGCAAAAAAAGCGGTACGATCGGCTTGATCGGCCCTGTGCGTATGGATTATGCCGAGGCGATCCCGCAACTGGAATACATGGCGCGTGTTATGGAACATTTGATGGCGGAGCTGTGGTAAGGATTTAAAAACACCATTTTGTGGCATACTGTCACCAAAGGGAGGATACATATATGAACGAAGAAAAGACTACTGTCGTCGAAGAATCGTCGCAAGAGGTGAAAGCCGATAAGAAAAAGAAGAAAAAAGATGAGCATGCCGAGGAGATCGCGGCGCTGGAGGCGAAGCTCGCCGAGCAGCAGGAGCAATACACCCGCATGCTTGCGGAATATGCCAACTATAAACGCCGTACCGAGCAGGAAAAAGAAAGCATCGGCGCGTTTGCAAAATCCGAAATTTTGCGTCAATTGCTGCCGTCGCTGGATAATCTCGAGCGCGCGGTGGATGCACCCGACGGCCCCGATTACCGCAAGGGTGTCGATATGATCGTGGATAAACTCATGGAAGAGCTCGGCAAGCTGGGGCTTGTGGAAATCCCCGCTGTGGGCGAGGCGTTTGACCCCGAGATTCATCACGCGGTCATGCGCGAGGATGCCGACGGCGTTGAGCCCGACACCGTGACCGAAGTGTTCCAAAAAGGCTATAAATACGGCGACCGCGTGATTCGTCCCGCAATGGTGAAAGTCGCCAACTGATTTGAATGAAAAAAGCAACCGCTTTTTCAGTATAATAATGTAATTTGTATTTGTTGATAGGAGGAATTTCAAATGGCAAAAATCATTGGTATCGATCTGGGTACGACGAACTCTTGCGTCGCGGTTATCGAAGGCGGCGAGCCCGTTGTCATCCCCAACGCGGGAGGTGCGCCTACCACCCCGTCGGTGGTCGGCTTCAAGAAGGACGGCGAGCGTCTCGTCGGTCGCACCGCGAAGCAACAAGCGGTCTCCAACCCCGACCGCACCGTGTCGTCTATCAAGCGCGAAATGGGCACCGCTTATAAAGTCGCGATCGACGACAAGAATTACACCCCGCAGGAAGTGTCTGCGATGATCCTGCAAAAGCTCAAGGCGGACGCGGAAGCGTATCTCGGCGACACCGTGACCGAAGCGGTCATCACCGTTCCCGCTTACTTCACCGACGCGCAGCGTCAGGCGACCAAGGACGCGGGCAAGATCGCGGGTCTTGAGGTTAAGCGTATCATCAACGAGCCGACGGCGGCTGCGCTCGCTAACGGCACCGACAAAGAGAACGATCAAAAGATCATGGTTTATGACCTCGGCGGCGGTACGTTCGACGTCTCCATC
>JAZURB010000030.1:0-9507 GCA_045605945.1 Acutalibacteraceae bacterium | reverse complement strand
CATTGCTACACCTGCATGGGGTGCCGCAGTTTCCTGACGCCGTATGTTGATGAGAACGGCAAACCGAAATACTACGGTCGCTTTAACCAGGGCGTTGTAACGATCAACCTGGTGGATATCGGCTTGTCTGCGCAGGGCGATATGGACAAATTCTGGGAGATCTTTGACGAGCGCATGGAGCTGTGCCATCGCGCGCTGCAGTGCCGTCACGAGCGACTCACCGGCACATTGTCCGATGCGGCTCCCATTCTGTGGCAGCACGGTGCGCTGCTCCGCTTGAAATCCGGCGAAACGATCGATAAATACCTCCACGGCGGTTATTCGACCTTGTCGCTCGGTTATGCGGGTCTGTGGGAGTGCGTTTACAGCCTGAACGGCAAGAAACTTACCGAGCCGGAAGGCGAGGCGCTGGGCCTTGAAATCATGAAGAAGCTCAACGAGTACACCGCGAAGTGGAAGGCTGCCGAGCAGATCGATTATTCGCTCTACGGCACGCCGCTGGAAAGCACTACCTATAAGTTTGCCAAGGCGCTGCAAAAACGCTTCGGTAAGGTCAAAGGTGTTACCGATAAGAGCTATATCACCAACAGCTATCATGTGCATGTTACCGAAGAAATCGATGCGTTCGATAAGCTCGCGCTCGAATCGAAGTTCCAGGCACTGTCGCCCGGCGGCGCGATCTCTTATGTCGAAGTTCCCAATATGCAAAACAACCTCGATGCGGTGTTGTCGGTGATGCAGTTTATCTATGATAACATCATGTACGCCGAGCTCAACACCAAGAGTGACTATTGCCAATGCTGCGGCTATGACGGTGAGATCGAGATCCGTGATGAGGACAGTAAGCTGATTTGGCGCTGCCCGAATTGCGGCAACACCGATCAAAGTAAGCTGAATGTTGCGCGTCGCACCTGCGGCTACATCGGCACGCAGTTCTGGAATCAGGGCCGCACGCAGGAGATCAAAGAGCGCGTGCTGCACCTGTAATACGGCGGAGGACAGCATGAATTACGCCACGATCAAAACAATGGATATCGCCAACGGGCCCGGTGTGCGCGTGTCGCTGTTTGTCAGCGGCTGCCGCCACCGCTGTCCCGAGTGCTTCAACCGTGAAGCTTGGGCATTTGATTACGGCGAAGCGTATACGCCCGAAGTGCAGCAGCGCTTGTTGGATGCGGTGGACAAATCGTATGTTACGGGATTGTCGTTGCTCGGAGGTGAGCCTTTTGAACCCGAAAACCGCGACGGATTGCTTTCGCTGCTTTCGGCGTTCAAAGCGCGCTTTGCCAACAAAACCGTCTGGTGCTACAGCGGCTTCACCTTTGAACAACTGCTTGCCGATCCCGACGAGCGGGTGAGAGCGATGCTTGCGCTTATTGATGTATTGGTGGATGGGCGCTTTGAAAAAGACAAGAAGGATATCGCGCTGCTGTTTCGCGGTTCATCCAATCAACGCATTTTGGATGTAGCTGCATCGCTGGAAAACGACACCCCTGTCTGGCTTGAGGGTGTGTGGCGCCGCACGATGGGCAGCGGGGATATCGAGGAGGTTTAAACGGTATGAGACCGACGGTTAAAATCCAAAAATTGCAAGAAAATGCGATCGTGCCTTCCTATGGCTCGGCTGCGGCTGCGGGAGCGGATTTGTATGCGCTGATTGATGACGGCGCTGTCACCGTTGCGCCGCATACGACCGTGTTTGTGCACACCGGTATCGCTATGGAAATCCCCGACGGCTATGCGGGTCTGATCTACGCTCGCAGCGGTACTGCTTGCAAGCGCGATCTGGCGCCCGCTAATAAGGTCGGCGTGGTTGACAGCGATTATCGCGGCGAGATCATGGTGGCGCTGCATAACCACGGTGAGAAACCGCAAACGGTGGAAAACGGCGAGCGCATCGCACAGATGATTATCACACCGTATCTGGCGGTGGACTTCATTGAATCGGCGTCGCTTGAGGATACCGATCGCGGCGCGGGCGGTTTTGGCTCGACCGGCAAATAATAAAGTATATAATAAAAAAGCACCCGCTCGCGGGTGCTTTTTTTATGCTGTTTATTAGGTGTTTTTGTATGCGTTGCAAACCTCTTGTGCATCGCCGATCATGCGCAACTTGCCTTTCTCCAGCCAAGCGCAATGCTTACACAGGCGTTCAATCTGCTCGATCGAGTGAGAAACGATGATAACGGTTGTGTCGTCGCTGATCATCGAGTTGATGCGCTGCTCACATTTCTCTTGGAAATGGAAGTCGCCGACAGCCAAAATCTCGTCAACGATCAGAATGTCGGGTTTGGTCATGGTGGCAATGGCAAATCCGATGCGCGCCACCATACCCGAGGAATAGTTCTTCATCGGGGTGTCGAGGAACTCGCGCATCTCGGAGAATTCCACAATATCCTCGAACTTCTCGTCCATAAATTTCTTGGAAAAGCCGAGCACCGAGCCGTTGAGGTAAATATTCTCTCTGGCGGTCAGATCCATGTCAAAGCCTGCACCGAGCTCAATCAGCGGCGCGATCGTGCCTTGTGTTTTCACCGTGCCTTTGGTGGGTGTCAAAATGCCCGATATCACCTTGAGAATGGTACTCTTGCCGCTGCCGTTAAGTCCCACGATGCCGAACACATCGCCCTTGGGAATGTCAAAACTAACCTTATCAAGCGCCAAGAAATCCTCATATTTCAGTTTACGGGTAACGAACTTGAGGAAATATTCTTTTAAGCTGTCGAGCTTTTCTTTGCTCATGTTGAAATGCATTTCTACATCGCGCACTTCAACGGCATTATTCTTATCCATACACGCGCCCCCTTATTAAATATGAAGAATAAATTTCTTCTGGGCTTTTGAGAAGATGAGGCAACCGAGCGCCAGTGTCACCAGTGCGATGCCGATGCAAATGAGGTTTTCGGTCAGCGTGGGGAGAGCGGAATACTCCGGCAGACTACCGAACATCATCACCTTGCGGAAATACTCCACAAAATAGAACATCGGGTTGAAACGCACAATCGTGTAAAGTGCGGTCGGCAAACCGTTGTCGCCGTAGAGGTAACTGACGGGGTAAATAATCGGTGTTAAGTACATCCACACCGTCAGCAGCACGCTGTACAAATGCTGGATATCGCGGAAATACACCGTCAACGCACTGAGCATCAAGCTGAAGCCGATACTGAACACAAAGCAATAGATGATCGGTACGGGAGCGAGCAACATCGCCCAGGTCGGATACACACCTTGAATGAGCATAACCGCAATAACGGCGATCAGGCTGCAACCGAGGTTGATCAGCGCAAACAAGCACTTTTCGAGCGGGAAAATGTATTTCGGAATATATACCTTCTTAATCAGCGGCGCACCCGCAAGGATCGATGTCATCGAGAAGGAAGTCGCTTCCGAGAAGAAGTTCCAAATCGACCAACCGACAATGTAGTAGGTGGCGAAATGATCCATTTTGATCTTCAACAGGATACCGAACACCTGCGTGATCACGATCATCGTCAGCAACGGGTTGAGCATGCTCCACAGAACGCCCAGCGTCGAACGACGATATTTCACTTTAAAATCGCGCTTGGTTAAGTTAAGAAGCAACGGTGTAAATGTTTTGAAATCATAAATAAACCGTTGAATACCTTTGGTGTTATTCATAGTCATGACCTCTTTTTCGGTTATGATCAATCTTTGAACGAGAAATCCTCATGGATCAAGGTGAGGTTGGGGTTATAATAGGGGTCGCCGTCGGCGAGTTCCTTGCCCCAACGACCTTGGAAACGCTCCACTTCGGAATTGAAGCGCTTGACCTTTTCGGGCGTATCCTCGCTGCCGCGGCTTTTGGATTCGTGATGATACAGTTCCGCGTAGGGAGTGAACACGATCAAATAGCCTGCCTTGCGGATACGCATGCACATATCCACATCGTTGAACGCGACCTGAAATGCCTCGTCAAGACCTTCCACCTCTTCAAACACTTCGCGGCGCATCATCACGCAGGCGAAGGTGACAGCGGTCAGGTTTTGCGCGATTGTTGCGCGAGACATATAGCCGTAACTGCCACGCTGGTAATATTTGTGCGAGTGACCCGCCACACCGCCGATGCCGAGAATAACGCCGGCGTGTTGGATCGTATCGTCGGGATAGTAGAGCATCGCGCCCACTGCACCGACATCCTTACGCTGCGCAAACATCACCATTTCTTGGATCCAATCGGGGGTGATGACCTCAATGTCGTTGTTCAGAAGCAACACAAAATCGCCCTTGGCTTCTTTAAATCCGAAGTTATTGATCGCGGAATAGTTGAAGCCTTGCTTCCAGGTAACCACCTTGAGGTTGTTGTGCACATCCTCAAGCGAACGGTAATAGCGGAAGGTTGCGTCCTGCGTGCTGTTGTTCTCGATGATAATGACCTCGAAATTCTTATAGGTCGTCTTTTCGTAGATCGAACGAATGCAGGTGTCCAGCGTTGACACCTGATCTTTGTTCGGAATAAGGATCGACACGAGCGGTTCACCCTCGATATCGTAACGAATACGGTAGGTGGAGGGAATGCTCGAATCGGTCACCGTACCGGCAATACCCTGACGCTCCAAATGGTCGCTCAGCGCTTTATGTGCGGCGTTGACGATATACGGCTTCGAGGTGATATCCTGCGCGGTGGAGTTTTCATGACCGCGCCAGAAATACAGGATCTTCGGAATATGCACGATCTTCTGCGCTTGCTCGGTCAATCGCAGGATGATATCGTAGTCCTGGCTGCCGTCGCATTCTGCGCGGAAGGTGCCTGCTTTATTCATCAGCTCGCGGCTGAAGGTGGTCAAATGGCAAATATAGTTGTAAGAACGCAGCGTATCGGGCGCGAAATCCGCCTTGAAATGCGCGTTAACCACATTCGAGGTATCGTTCTTCAGGAAGGTGATCTCGTCGGTGTAGATGAAATCGGCATCTTGTTCGCAAATCGCTTTCATCACATGGAACAGCGCCGACGGATGCAGCAGATCGTCATGATCAAACAGCGAAATGTATTCGCCGCTCGAAATGTCGATGCATGCATTGGTGTTGTCGGAAATGCCGAGGTTACGCTCCAGCTTGGTATATACGATGCGGGGGTCCGCTTCGGCCAAAGCACGCACGGTTTCGCCGACTTCGGGATGCTCATCGTCGCTGCCGTCGGCAAGGCAGAGCTCCCATTTGCTGTAGGTCTGATTTTGAACCGAAGCGATCATTTCCTTGAGAAAATTGAGCGGGGTGTTATACAGCGGCACCAATATGCTGATGGTGATATCCTTTTCGAACACCGTCGCACGTTCTTCCTCGCGCTGCTTTTTGCTGATGGTAAACGAAGCTACCGCCTTGTTCACCTTCTTTTGCGGACGCATCTTGGCGATAACCGCCTTCGGCCCGCGCGTAAACAGCAGCTTCAGGCCCTTGCCGCAACGATAGGTAAGGCGGTTTTGCTTGGCAGCGATACCGCACTTGCGAATAGGGCTCATTAACTTCCAGGAGGTGGAAGAGAGGATTTGAATATGATCCGAGGATAATTTGGCATATTCCTCGGCGGTCTTACAGTACAAAGCTGTCAGCTCTTCGTGCTCGGCTTTAAGCGCATCGAAATCATTTTGCAGCGTTTCCATACGAATACGGAGTAGCGTGTTTTCGGATTCCAGATGCTGGGTGGTTTTTTCGCTTTCCAAAATCGATCCCTACTTTCCTTGAAACAGAAATCACGATTATGTTATATAATACCATATATAGCAAGATAAGTCAAATCAAAAAAGAAGGTGTTATTTGCCAATGCAAATAACACCTTCTTCGGTGACAAAAAGGCCCCACATAGCCGTATGCTGCCGGAATAACCTGCTATTAGTAAAGCAGGTGGGTGCCGCCCAACACTTTCACGCTCCCTTCGTCCCGCTTGAGGCGGGGAGGTCTGCAATCCCGCGTCGGAGCCAAGCTCCCGTAATCATACTGTAATAGGGTTATAAGACAGCGGTCCGCGTACTACGCAGGGGAGAAAGCGGCTTAACCTTCTTGATGATCGATCTCGTAATACTCCGACAAACGCTCCTCGAACACCGTCAAAATATCCTCAAACTCTTCATCGTCGTCAATGGTGACCAGCACTTCGCCGTCATCCTCGTCTTCAACACGCATGACAAGCAGCTCGCCATCCGACTCAAGCATCGCCTCGGGGGAATCGAACACCGGCATCAGCGCCACATAACGCGCGTCGTCTGTTTCCACAGCGTCCAGGATCTCGAATTCCTGTTCGTTGCCGTTTTCGTCCAGCAACGTAACGGTATCGATATCGAATTCTTGGATCTGATCTTCGCTCATAGTATATGCACTCCGTTTCATAATATTCAAAATAACCGAAAAAAGAGCGGGTTTTCGCCGAAAAACAGGGTTTTCAGGCGCGCCGCTTCTTTTATTGTACCGCTTTTTTTGCCGTGCGTCAAGAGAAAATGCACAAATCGTCCGACTATTTATAATTTATATATTTTTTTCAAAAAGTTGAAAAAAACTGTTGACTTTAACGAAAAGGTGTGGTATAGTAAAGGTGCAGAAAGGAAGAGGACAAAATAAACCGCAAAACGGTTGATAAAGAGCCCAACCTTTCAAGCAACAGAAAGAGGTGAGTCCGGTGGCATAGCTAAGGCGTAAGCCACAAGACGGTTCAACAAAAGCAGACGACAATAAAAAGGAGTTGTGTGCTATGAGAATTTATCATCTTTTGATCAACAAAGAAGATTAAAGAGAGGGTGAGTCCCGTGTACTAGTCAGTTTTAAGATGGAAAAGATCTCGAAACCATTTTCGGAAAACCTAACTCGACATAGAGACTTCAAGTGAGAAGCCGTGCCGATCCTTAAAGGAACAAAAGGCCAAAACGAAGACAGGCCGCAGATGCCCATCATATATATTATACAGAACAACTGAATAGGACAACATTTTGTAACAGTAAAGGGAATGTTACAAGCCGTATAAGAAATCTAATGAAAAGGATTGCTTCCGATGAACGGTTAACTCATTACAGTTGATAATCTATCGAAAGGAACCGTAACTCCGATGAACAGGTGAAATCCAAACAAAATTTTGTGAAAGATGAGGGCAAGGCATTCACGTAGTAATATATAAATAGATTTCAAAACCATCGAAACCGTAATCGCAAAAGAGATTGCGCGGATGATTACGATGAAAAACCAACTACCAAATCTGCACTTGTTAAGACATCTCTACCAAAGAAACATCCAATCAACGGATCGGTTGCGAGAAAACGATCAACATCTTTAAGAAAAGGAACAATTCCCATGAACTAACTCACATCTATTCTGTAGCATGCAAAATTCAGGAAAGAGAGGTACAGTCCGGTGGAGCCGAAGAATCATTAAAAGCGGTCAATGAGAGAGTAACGCTCGTTGACCGCTTTTTTAATTTTGTTTATTCGGCTGGAATAACCGCGCGGCGCACCGCTGCGGCTGTATAGAATGAGCCTCCCACGGCGATAGATGCCGTGTCGGGGGCATTTTTTGCGGCAAAATAGGCAGCTTGCGGATCGTCAATCACCTGCACATCGGCGTGATATTGCCGCGCAATGCTTGCCAATTCATCGGCGGGCATCGCGGGACGCGGCGTATGCGGCGGCGTGCAACAAATAATGCGCTTGCAAAACGGCGCTACCGTCTTAACAACCCCCTCGCAGTCCTTGTCGCGCATCATACCCAAAATCAGCGTGGGAGAAGGCATCTGTGCCAGTTGTTCACAAAGCGGCAAAGCCGATTGCGGATTATGCGCGCCGTCGAGCAGTAACGGCGGTGTTGTCGTTATTGTTTCCAAACGGCAGGGAAGCTGCACTGCAGCAATCGCTTTTGCGGCGATCGCGTCATCGATCGCGAACCCTTTTTTGCGTAGTAACGACAGCGTCGCCATAGCTGTGTATGCGTTTTCGATTTGATGTTGTCCGCGCATCGCCGTCGAATATACCGTATCATCCACACAAAACGCGTCGCGCTTTGCAGGCTGCGTCACCGCGCATCCGTTTTCGGCGGCGACTTCAAAAATCACCGCTAACGCATCCAAATCCATGGAAGCGGCGCATACCACATCGCATCCCGCTTTGATAATGCCGCTTTTGTGATTTGCGATCGAGGCAATCGTATCGCCTAAAATTGCCGTGTGATCGATCCCGATCGGAGTTAACACTGCGCAAAGAGGAGAGGGCAGCACATTGGTGGCGTCATCCCGTCCGCCGAGGCCGCATTCGATCACAGCAATATTGACCCCGCTTTCTTCAAAGCAGCAAAACATCGCCGCGGTTAAGCATTCGAATTCCGACAGTCCCGTTGGCACGGCGGTAAGCACGCGCTCGATTGCTGCCGCAAAAGCATCTTCGCTTACGGGTGCGCCGCTGATTTGCAGCATCTCGCGCGTATGTGTTACGGCGGGCGAGGTGAATAAGCCGGTTTTATGCCCGTTCGCGTGTAATGCGGCGGCGATCATGGATGCGGTTGAACCTTTGCCTTTTGTGCCCGCTACATGCACGGCACGAAAGGCGCGTTCGGGATGCCCGAGCGCTTGCATCGCATGTTCCATGCGCGCAAGTCCCATTTGCATGCCCAGCGACTTGCAGTCGCAAAGAGCTTGTACCGCTTCGGCATAGGTCATAATTATCGCCTCCGTTAAGGTGTGGATTGCTTATAATCATAACGAAAAAAAGTGCAGCGGTCAAGAGAAAGCGTTGCAAATGCAGCGAAATAATGTTATACTGGTAAAAAATCTGTATGTTAAGCGGGAGGATCGTTTCATGGATCATTTTAACGAACAAATCGTCAAGCAACAAATGAACGGTAAGCAGGTTGCTATGATTATCGGCGCGCTGTTTGCAACGCTTGCAATCTGCTTTGCCACCTGGCTGTTTGTTACTTTTTTGCTGGCGCCTGTTGTGGCGGCATGCGGCTTCGGCCTGTATTGGCTGATTTCTTCGCAAAGCTGGGAAGTGGAATATGCCGTCACCAACGGCGATATCGATATCGACCGTATTGTGGCGCGTCGCGACCGTAAAACGATCGTGCGTGTACGCGGTGATAAGATCGAAAGCTTGTTGCCGATCTCCTGCATGCCGCAGGGAAAAACTTATGATCGTGTTGTCATCGCATCGGCAACACCGTCATCGGCAACCTGGGCATTCACATATCATAGCAAGAAAAGCGGTGCGACCGTTGTGTATTTCGAGCCGAACGACGGGGTTCTCGAAAATTTGAAAAAAGGGCTCAGCGGCACCGTGCGCATTGAAACCGAGCGCGCGTTGCGTAATCTGTAAAAAAAGGAGGCGAGTGCGGTGGCAGCAGTGATCACGGCCGCGCATATGCGTCGTCTTGAGCAAGCGGCAGTCGACCGCGGCCCGTCTTATGATGCGCTCATGGAACGCGCAGGAGCGGCGACAACCGCCGTGCTGCGCGAACGGTATATCGACAGCGTCGCTTTGCCGCGCGTATTGGTTTTGTGCGGCAGCGGCAACAACGGCG
>JAZURB010000029.1:0-6204 GCA_045605945.1 Acutalibacteraceae bacterium | reverse complement strand
TCCCTCGTCAGAGGGAGCCAAGAACAGATTGATCTATTTTACCCGTTTTACGGGTGGGTTTGATTATATTGCCGTATAGAAAATATCCAGCACTTGTTCGTAGAGTCCTTTGTTATCGACGATAAATTCGGCATAGCCGTCTTCATCGCTCTTGACGACCTCACCCGGCACCTGCGCAAAGGTCAGCCCCATGTTGTCGTGCTGCACCAGCGTTGTCGCCAAATAGGTGATTTTTGAGGGCGACAGATTCGTAACACATTCGTCCTTAACAGCACCGTACAAATCGAGCGGAACTTGCAAATCCGCCTTCGTAGCGGTGACCGCCTGGTTGAAGAAATTGGTGATATATTGCTGTTGACGCGCCATGCGGTCGAGGTTGGAGTCAAGCTCGTAGATATTGCGGTTGCGGACATAGGATTCCGCTTCATCGCCCCACAGGGTGATCGTTTGACCCGCCGATACCCACGCACCGCTTTGACGGCAAAAATCGGTCAGCAGTGTCACTTCAACGCCGCCGATCGCGTCGTTGAGCACGGAGATACAATCCAGATCAATCGCGAAATAGGTGTTGATCGGGATGCCGTAAAGCACGCGCGATGCGGAACGCACCACGTTTTCGCAGCTTGCCTCGCGCCCGTCACCGTAAGCGTAGGCAAGGCAGATCTGCGTGTTTTCCACGCCGTAGAAATCGCCCTCGGCAGTGTAAAGATCGATATCGACGATCGTGTCGCGAGGGATCGCGAGCGTGTCGACCTGTCCCGTAGTGGTGTCGATCGACAGCATCACCAGCGTGTCGGCTTGACCGCCTGTGCCGACGACATTGCCGTCGAGTCCCATTTCGGTCTTATCCACGCCGATGCACAAAATATTGGTGCGGTTTTCGTTGAAGATATAGGTTTTTCCGTTGTAAACGACGGTGCGTCCGTTATCGGACACCGAAAGCGATGCATCGGCAAGCGCATCGGTCGGCACCTGAATGTTGACATCCTCCGGTGTCGCCAACAACGCCGCGCGACCGCGCTTTTGCAGCACCGCCACCGTGCCGACAGCAACCACGATAATGCCCAGCAGGCTCATTGCTGCAATCAGCAGCGCCGTGCGCACAGGGTGCTTTTTCTTTTCTTTGCTGTGATGATGCGTCGACGAATGGTGTCTCGACGAATGGTGTTTCGAAGAATGGTGATGGCGATGCGCCGTTTCGAGAATAACCGCCGGTGAGCCGTTCTCGGTCACATCACTTTTGACGCGATGGCGGTGATGATGCGCGTGCGGTGCGGTAAGCACCAGATCGTCTGCCGATAGATCGTGTTTTTTATGCTCATCAGGCAGTTGGTTGGTCATTGGTTAACACTCCTTGCACGAGATAGCGCGCTTTTTTGTTGGTGCCGACGCAGGTGCTGAGTGTCACAATGCGGTCGGCAGCGGTCACTTCCACCTCGCGGGTGTGGCAGTTCATCGAGGTGGGAGCGGTGGCATAGGCAAGATATTCCTCCCATACCGCGTCGTCCTCGAAGTCGAACGAGTTGAGAATATGGCGGTTGTCATATTCGTACGCCGCAAAGATCGTATACGTGTAAATATGTCCCGGCGCATAGATGTAAAATTCGGGAGTTTGCTCGAAAAAGGCGGCATCCTCGAAATTATGCAGCGTGCGGAACATGGTGCCGTTGAGCATGTTGTGTCCGTAAATCACGGTGTTACGGTCGGCAAGGTCGGTGCCGTTCTGCTTTTCGCTGTACAGCGTGCCCGCAAATTCATATTGCCCGTAGATGTTGTGATCGAGATAGAAGTCATCGTCCTTGTCGGGCGAGGAGCATGCCACGGGATAATCCACATTCGTGTTTGGGATATAGAGCCAGCCGTAAATATCGGGGTTGAGCGTTTGCAGCGTGGCAAAATCCACGGGGTTGGGCTCAAGCACCGGCTCGTTGACAGGCGGGTTGAGCGTGGGTGCGGTGGACGCTTCGGGCGCGGTTGTCTGCGCGGGCGTATTATCGGTGCGGGTCGTCGGCAACGCGACATTACCGCCCGTCCAATACCACACGCCGCAGCCGACACCGATGCCTGCACCGATAATGCAGATCACGAGAATGACCGCCAGCAGCGCTTTACGCTTCATCACACCCACTCCTTTTTTCATAATAAAGGGAAAACCCCGCACGCGGCGGGGTTTTGTTGCTGGTTAACAAAAATTACTCGGCAATCAATTTCTTTGCCGCAACGCTGCCGACAGCAAGCGTCGCAATCACAGCGCCCGCCGCCACGATCACGAAGGTGTGGCCCGTTTGGGGCGAGGTGGGGGAGTTGTTGGTGTCGCCGTCGCCGGAGATAACGGGAGCCTCGGGGCTGATTTCCGCCGCAACGGACAGACCCATCGCCAGCATCATAACGAGCGCAAGCGCCAGAACAAGCAGTTTTTTCATAAGAAAACGCCTCCTATAATCCAAATAAATGTGTAGACTATGCCATATATACTCTTATTATAGCGATGCCATGCGTGCTTGTCAATCCCCTAATTTGGGATTTTGTGCGGTTTCCTCTCCGCAAAACACCGCAGGCAGCTCGCGAATGAGCGAAATCAGCGCCGTTTCGATCGCGCCGTTTGCAAAAGCATCCCGCAGCACGGCGAGAGTGCTGTCATCGGCAGTTTGCAGATACTCGCGCAGCGCTGCCGCTTCTGCTTGGAAGGAAAGCCATTCAAGCGCATCCGCTGCGAGCTCGGAAAAGCCGAATTGTTCGCTGCGGCGCAGATGCGTCGGGTCGCTGCCTAGTTCTTTTTTGAGAAGCCAAATGCTGTAAACCGCGCAGCGCTCGCGTGCCAGTCCCGGGATGAGCGCGTAAGGATCGCAGCGGCGATCTTCGCAGATCGCCAGCATGTTGCTCACGACCGCCTCGATCACTTCCTCGTCGGCAACGCCGTCGAGCTGCGTCGGTGTTAAGCAACGATAGGTTTTCATCAGCGCTCCCGCGCGCGAACGGTCGGCGGGGAACAGGTATTTGCCGCAAACCAGCAGCAAGGCAAAGCCCGCGATAAACGCGGCGATCCACAATGCCATTGTTATCACTCCTTATCCACAAGCAGGCGATAAATATCGCTTTTTTTCAGTCCCGTTTCGGCGGCGGCCTTTTTGGATGCCTCCGAAACGGACATGCCGTCATCCAAATAGCTTTGGGCGATGAGCAGCGCATCGTCGAGGGTGAGCGGGGCGTCCTCGGTGACGGGCGCGCCCCCGACGATCACCACAAATTCGCCGCGCGGCGCTTCTTCGGAAAAACGCGCGGCCGCTTCCTTAAGCGTCGTCGTGATGACTTCTTCGTGCAGCTTGGTCAGCTCGCGACACAGCGCCACGGGGCGATCGCCGAGCGCTGCGAGCAGGTCGGCAAGCGTGTAGGGCAGCTTGTGCGGCGCTTCATAGAAGATCATGGTGCGCGGCTCGGTTTTCAAGCTTTCCAGGTGCTCGCGGCGCGAACGCTTGGAAACGCTTAAAAACCCTTCAAAGGTAAATCGCCCTGCGGGCATACCCGAAAGGGCGTGCGCCGTGATCACCGCGCTCGGGCCGGGCACGCAGCCAACCTCGATGCCGCGTTCACGGCACAGGCGCACCAAATCTTCGCCCGGGTCGGAGATGGCGGGCATACCCGCGTCCGACACCAACACGCCGTTTTCGCCCGCTTCCATGCGGCGGCAGAGCTGTTCGCCTTTTTCGCGTTTGTTATGTTCAAAATAACTCACAAGCGGCTTTTTGATGCCGAAGTGATTGAGCAGCCGCAGCGTGACGCGCGTATCCTCGGCGGCGATAAAATCGCAAGCCTCCAGCGCTTCCACCGCGCGCGGCGAAAAGTCGGATAAATTACCGATGGGCGTTCCCACCAGTGTCAGTCGTCCGCTCAACACCGACCGCCTCCTTTTTCAAAACTTACACCGCAGGACGGCATACAAAGCACAGCCAACCGCGGGATTCATAGCGTGCCTCGACCGTAAAGCCGCAGGCGGCAAGCGCGGGCAGCACGTCCTGCTCGCGGGTATCGATAATACCCGACACGATATAGACACCGTTTTCTTTCACAAAAGGCTTGACAGCGGGGGAGAGCATGATGATCGCGTCTGCCACAATGTTGGCAAGCACCACGTCGAACTGTCCGCTCACCTTATCCACCAAATCGCCCTGCACCACCGTATAGGCGGGCGGAGTGAGGTTGTTGCGCTGACCGTTTTCGATCGCGGTTTTGACCGCCAATGCGTCAATGTCCACCGCCAGCGCCGATTTTGCGCCGAGCAGCAAACCTGCCATCGACAAAATGACGCTGCCGCAGCCGACATCCAGCAGCGCGGTGTCGGGCGTCATAAACGGTTCCATGGCTTCGAGCACCAAGCGGGTGGTCTCGTGACCGCCCGTGCCGAAAGCCATGCCGGGGTCAATATCCAGTACGGTGCGCCCCTCGGTGTTATCCACCGTTTCCCATGTGGGGCGGATAAGCAGCTTTTCGCCGACTTTGAGCGGCTTGAAATATTGCTTCCAGTTGTTCGCCCAGTCCTCTTCGGAGATCGCGTTGGTCACGACCTCGCTCTCGATGCCGTTTGCCGCAAGGCGTTCTTGCAAAAACGCGAGCGATTCGGCGGGGTTATCCTCGGGCGAAAGATAAAGATGGATCAGCGAACGGGTGCGGTCTTTAGCGAGCAGATCCTCGTCGATCAGATCGATATGCGCGATCTCTCTGGCGCCCTGCTCCAGGTCGCTGTAATCTTCGATATATAAACCGTAAGGAATGAGCATGTTGGCGATGTCGGCGGCGCGATCGGTGTCCGCCTGCGCCACGGTGATGCATACTTCGGTCCAGGGGTTACTCATAGCAAGCGTCCTTTCTGTATGGTGAAAATGTTGTTGCCGATGATGTTTTGCGAGACCCGTTCGACTACGGTTCACCCGCGTCATACTGCGCGAAGTCGCGGCAACGCCACGGCGCAGTCGAACGGATTTCGGGTGAACCTTCGCTTAAGGGCTGACGCGCACAAAAGCGAATTCAGTTCAAATACGCGTCGAGGCGGCTGTTGTCCAGTCCCGCAAACGAACGCATAAACGCGGCGAGCTTCTCGGCGATGATGCGGCAGCCGCCCTCGTTGTTGCTTTCGATATTCATGGGCATCACGGGATCATGCACGGAAAGGCGCAGCAGCGCCCAGCCGTTGCCGTCCGCTTCGCCGAACGAAATGCGCACGCCTTCGGCGCTGTCATCGGCAACCTTCCAGCCGTTTTCGGCAGCGAAGGCTTCCAGTTTATTAAGAACATCGGTACCGTAAGCGCGGAAATCCGCTTCTTTGATGTTGAAACGCAGCTCTTTGCCCTCGGCGGGTTCCTGAAGCGCGGCGATCAAATCGTCGAGTGTTTTGCCCTCGGCGCGCAGCTTCGCCGCTTTGATGATGATGCGGGTGATGAGGTAAGCGCCGTCGTCGAGGAAATAGTTTTCTTTGAGCGCGGCATGACCCGAGGTTTCGATTGCGAGCGGTGCATACTGCCCCGCATCGCACAGACGGATCGCCTCGTTGATCACGTTTTTATAACCGCGCTTGAAGCGGCAATGCTTGCCGCCGAGTTCTTGTTCGATAAAGATCTTCAAACCGTCGGAGGTGACCGAGTCGGTCACAACGGTGCTGCCTGCGGGCGCATTTTCCAGCGCGATCGCTGCGGCAAGCGCCACCAAACGGTTGCGGTTGATCTCGCGACCCTTCGCGTCCACGCAGCCTGCGCGGTCAACATCGGTATCGAAAATTACGCCGAGATCGGCTTTCGCGTTCACAGTTGCCGCGCAAACGGACGCCATGGCGTCGCCGTCTTCGGGATTGGGGATGTGGTTGGGGAAGCGACCGTCGGGATCAAGGAACTGCGAGCCGTCCACATTCGCGCCCAAGGGAGCGAGCACCTCCGTCGCATAGAAGCCGCCCGCACCGTTACCGGCATCGACAACGATGTGGAAGCCCGCGAGCGGGTGATCATAATCCGCCGCATTCACACCTTCGCAGATCATGTCGCGCAGACGCTTGGCGTAGCGCGGCATGTAGGCGGTTTCGATCACTTCGCCGCCGTCAGCGTCGACAAAATCGCCCGCTTCACATAGCGCGAGAATATCGCCGATATCCGCGCTTTCGAGACCGCCCGTCGGGCGGAAGAATTTCAGACCGTTGCGGTGATAGGGGTGATGCGAAGC
>JAZURB010000028.1:0-5618 GCA_045605945.1 Acutalibacteraceae bacterium | reverse complement strand
TAATAATTGATCCCTTTCTCCATAGCATAGGCGACCATTTTCTTCACCGCGGGAATATCGATATCGTTATAAGTATCACGATGAGGAAGGCGCATACAGCCAAGTCCCAACGCCGACAATTTTTTGCCCTGAAATTCGCGGTAGATCATATGTTGTTTCTCCTTTTTATGGTTAGGATAAGGAAATGTGCAAATCGGTCATGGTTTCTCGAATAACCGCATACGCCTCGTGCGGATCATCGATATGCGCAACCGCTTTTTCAAACGGGCAAATACCGTCGCCGCGACGATTGATGATATGCGGCACGAGCACATCGTATTCCGCCGCGATGCCGTGAGATTGCAACACCGCAACAGCCGATTCGCTGATCACCCGCGCGTACAGCGATCGAACGCCGAGTAACACATATAAAAACGCCGTCGCTTTGCCGACCACTTTATCGGCAGCATCACAATTTTTAGGGATCGCACCTTCGCAAAGGAATTGTACAAGTGGCTTTACCCCGCGAAGGCAAGAGGAATATATTGCTTCGCCGTCGGTTAATACACAGGTATATTCATTGGATACCAATAGTGTTTTGGCTTTGTGCAAGCTCATCCTCTATTCCCTCTTTCAAACGCATGTCTCTGTTTCATCGATCACGGTATAGTTTTCGCCGAGTTCGGCGCACAGTGCCTCATACACAAGGTGCGCTCGTTTTACGAAATCGGCTTTTTGCTCTTCTGACCATTGACATCCTGCGGCGGGATCATCCCAATCGAGAATAGTATGATATTCCGCTTCGAGGATGCCGAGTTCCTTTTGCAGGTCTTTAGTAATGGGAAGTGCTGTATAATCCACTTTGTAGCCGTATTGCTCACGAGCGGCATCATTCGCACTCCAAAGGCACCCACCGCCGTGTTCAAACCAAAAACGGTATGTATACATCGTTCTTACTCCCTTCAAAACGTGTCATATACCACCGTTTCTTTCATTGGGCGCGTTTCATAGTGCATCGCGATAGGTTTGGCATCCGCAGCAGGATACCCCATTACCAGCAACAATGTCGGTTCGATATTCTCGGGGATCGCGAATGTGTCACGCATCGCTTTCGGATCGAAATGCATCACACAGCATGTGCCGACACCTTCATTTTGCGCCGCCAGCATGATATATGTTGCTACGATCACGGCATCCACGGGCGACGATAATGCACCGTCGTATTTACGAACCCAGCTTTCGTCTTTGTTATGGCAAACGAGCATGGCTGTGGGTGCGTCAAAATGGCACTTGGTGCACGGTTGCAGCTTTGCCATCGCTTCATCCGTATTCAACACAAGAATGCGCTGCGGCTGATAGTTGCAACCGGTGGGCGCTTTGTGCGCCGCCGCCAGAATATTGTTAATCACATTTTGCGGCAGATGCTCCGCTTTAAAGCGACGTACCGAATAGCGCTCATCGATCAGTTGATTAAAATCCATGCAGGTAATCCTCCCTGTGTTTTTTATTATATTATATCATCGTGCATAACCGCCGTCAACCGACAGATGATGGTGTAACAAAATGAGCACCCGCTAAAAACAGGTGCTCATTTTTATAGCATGTTCAAAAATGCTTTCACTGTATACACATAGCCCTCGCCGGTGAAATCGCCGTTTTGGAGCAGTTCGTCGCGATACGGCGCGTCGGTTTTCGGCGTGAGATACGCCGAAGTTGCCGCCTTTTCGCCGCTTGAGTCCATGCGCTTTGCCGAGATCGTAGTCGGTGCAGGGTGAAGCAGGATCACGGGATGCACCGTTTTCTCGGTGTCTACCTCTGCAAAGCGGTAAGGTTCTTTTTCTTTGTAGGTGTAACCTGCCGCTTTTGCCGTATAGTGTGTTTCAAACAAAAGAGAGCGCACGGCATAATGTGTTCCATCATAAAAACGCAGGTGTTTCTTTCGGAACACCGTGCCGACGATTTTGACGGCATAGCCGATGTCGGCAGTCTCGATCTTACACGCGGGGGAACCGCTTTTAACAGTATCGAGCCACCAAAACGCTTTGAGCGGTGTCAAGGTGTAGCCCTTTTTGCGGCACGCGGCTTTGAGTTTGCAGGCAAGTGACAATCGCCGTACCGCAAATACGATATACGGCAAGGCACCAAGCACCGCAAGAGCAAGAACAATATATACGATAAACGGCATCGTGATCACTCCTTTTAGTAATGAGTTGTCCCATCCGCGTCACCCTGAGCGTAGCCGTGGCAGATACATTCGACTACGCGCTCAAAGCGCGCTTCGCTCAGTATGACGCCACGGCGAAGTCGAATGGGTCACGGATGGGGCATTCAACTTTACTTATCTTCGTATGCTACAAAAATAATGGGCGTTTTTCCGACTTCCACCGGATACGGGAGCAATCCTTGCTTGACGATGGCTAACATTTGTGCCACAACATACGCTTGAAACGCCGAATAATGCACAAAAGAGTCGGCTTGATCAACATGAGCGGGAATGCGGTGTTTGGTGCTGATGCGGATAGTTTCAAGTTCGCTACCGAAAAGCTTCATCAAATCTTGTGCAATCGCATTCACCGCCGATTCCACATATTGCTCATACGCCGTCCATGTCAATGCGGGAAAATCGGGTACGGCTTTGTTGTCTTCGTCACGCGTCAGGATGTGCAGGTTTTCAAAATCGGGAATCAACTCATATACAGTCTGATGTACATCCAATTCTTTGATAAAGAACGATGCCAAAAAGCGGGCGATTTGATTCGGTTCCACACGATAACGGAAGGAGTTGTATCTCCAGTGCGTGTCGCCGAAGCAAGACTGATAATCAAACACGCGATAACGCGGCGAATCCCATTGTTGGTGGGTACACGGTCCGGATGTGTCATACATCGACTGCGTGACATCGTTTGACTCGCCATAGGTACCGATTGCCAGCCAGCGACCGCCGTTCGGTCGCTCGGGATAGGTCATATCGGGTTCGATGTCCATTAACAGCTTGTTGAGCGATAGTTGTAAAACGAACAACAACAGCGTCGCTTTTTGCTTATCGGACAGGGCTTGCACTTCGCTATGGCTCATCAGCGATTCCGTGTGCGCCCATACCGTTGTCCACACGTCCTGAGCATGTGTTTGTGCAAACGCCTCTTGAACGGCAATGTTGCCAAACTGATCGCGCTTGTGTTGAAGAAAGCAACGCGTATACACAAGACCGCCGCTTGTGCGTCCCATCAATTCGCCGTTCACAAGCTTGTCAACAATGGGTTCCAAATACGCACAAGGCATACCCATGGTATCCGCAAGTACTTGCATGGAAATCGGTCGCTCGTATGCCAGAATCAACACATTTTGTTCAATCGGAGATGACATAAGTATAAACGGTTCACCGCGCAAACCTGTTCCTCCGTGAATACCGAGCTGTAATGTTTTCGGTTCATAACTGTATTCGGAATATGCTTTCATTGCAGTCAGCCCTCCTTTGATCTGACGGCGGGCGGCGGACAAGCGCGACAGCACCGTTCCTTTCGGGATGCCGAGCTCGCGTGCGATCTGCTCCACGGGTTGACCGTGCATATAGTGTCGCACCGTCACCTCGCGGTAGATCTTCAGTAAACGGCTGATCTCCCGCCGCACCGCTTCCGTGTAGTCGGACAGGTTTTCCTCGGGTTCTTCGGCCGCCAGATTCTGAGGAAGGTCGTAGGTCACAATGCTGTCACGGTATTGGCGCCGCAGCTGATCGTTTCGCTTGTTGCGAAGCACGGTGACAAGGAATCCTTTCGGATGCTCTATGTGCTCATCCGCCTGCTCCTTTTTGATGAGTGCCAGCAGCGTTTCCTGCACGAGCATATCCACATCGGGATCGTCACCGTAAAGACGACACGCTGTTTCATAGGTGTAGTTCAGCAGTTCTTCCCAGCGCTTTTCCGACAGCATCGCGTTCACCTCCTTTGATGTCCGTTCACCCTTTTAGTCGTAGGCTTTTCGGGCTGATTCGCGGTTTTAGAAAAAATTTATAGATTCAGTATAACAATATTTCAAGGAATACACAAGTTTAAAAAGACAAAGCTACCGCGTTTGTAAAAACGCGGTAGCCCGTTATATGGTGTTATTCGTCTTTGGCGGCTTCGATCTCTTCGAGGATCTCGTCCTTCATAGCTTCCAGCTCATCCAGTATCTCCGCGAGAGCTTCGCCGAGCACTTCATCGAGCTCGTGTTCCGAAAAGTATTCACGAATCTGTTCCTGCACCGCCGCATGAACCGTTTCTCCGGAGAAGACAGATGCTGTGGGCAGAGATGCCGCACGGTCCGCTTCCGGTAACCGATCGCTCAGCACATCGGAAAGCAGTCCCGCCATCAACGCCACACGGCGCATATCTGCCGCAAGAAAGCCGCCGTCCACACCTTCGGGAATGTCTGTCACGAAGAAGCCGTCTTCGATCCAGCCGTTTTTCACGGCGGTGCGATAGACGCCCGAATAAGCGGTTTTGGATGCCCAGAATGCCGTGGGTTCATTGATGTTGCGGCTGATGGTTGCCAGAATACGCAGTGCTGTCGTTAACGAAATACCGGTCGCGGTCGGTTCGGCCGCGGCTTCGGGCTGTTGCAAAACAATGTGTTCTTCCATGAATGATTCCTCCGTTTCATTATGCGGAGGGCACGCAAGGCAAATTGTGTGTTCATCCACAAAGCGTGCCCTGCCGTGTTTTACAAGACCTTTTGCCCGTTTCGGGTAGGTCGGTTCATAGTCGTTTCCTTGTTCGTCAACTACCATAATGTTTTTTTCGATGGGTATCATCCCCTTGGTATATGACAATCGTATGTTCGCGAATGCCGTTTTTTGTAATGGGTGTCGTCCCCGTTTCGCAATATCAGTATACCATGTCCGTTTATGTTTTGCAACCGAATTCTTGTATATCAAAGCCGAATATGAGCGCCGATGACCTTGCTCGTGGTGTCGCTAAGCGTCAGCCATCCGTCGGCAATAGCTTGCTCGACCACCCAGGAGCGATCAATACCGCCGTTGCGGCAGGCAAAATCGCACAGATGCTCGTTCTCGCGGTGCGACGCCGGTAGATCGGCTTTGATAATACGATTCGATGTATTCACAGCATCCACCAAAACGGCACGCACAGCGTTCGCTTTTTGAGCCAATGCCGCGCGCTCCTCGTCGGTAAACGGCGGATCTTCCGTCGCCCACACTACGATCGTCGGCTCATAGCCGGCTTCGGTTTTGACGATATATCCGTAACCAAGCAAACGATCAAGGGCTTTCCGGTCACACGATGCCGCGTCATGGCGCGCCACGCATTGCATGGTATAAGCGTCTTGTGAAGAGATCGAACAAGGCGTCCGCTCGTGAATCTGATCGTGATAGAATTTGAACTGTCCAAACACAAGATCGCTTGGCTGATTGGCATCAGCGGATGCGGTGTGATGCCCCACAAACGGGAGCGGCTTAAAGTCGGCCTCCTGGAAACCGATGATGTCCCATTTGCCGCCGTCCGGTCGCACAGTATATAAATACGGCGGTTGCTCGACGGATGTCGAGAGCAAGTGATCAAACGCCATCACCAGCAGCGTCCACTTCGCATCCTGATAGGATTGGTACTGCCCGAACGGTGCATACCCATGAAGTCGGAGGCCAA
>JAZURB010000027.1:0-8422 GCA_045605945.1 Acutalibacteraceae bacterium | reverse complement strand
AGCAAAGCAGCATCGCTCATGGTGCCCGCTGCGCTTGCAGAAAAATGGCCTGCGCATATCGCGTCTACACTCAGTGAAGCGCTCGCGCTGTCGCCGCACAAGCGTATTCGCACGGTGGAGCTGTTGCGCGATCGGTTGACGGTCGCGCCCGTGGTGGAAGCGCTGCGCGAAGAGGCGCAAGAGGAAGAAGAAAATGCACAGGTCGTCACGAAGGTCGGTGCAGGATATAAAGCGGCAGTCATCGTGCTGTCGATCGTATGCGCCTTGCTTGCCTTGGCGACCGGCTATTTGGTGTATACGCTCGGGCCGTGGCATGAGGAAGAAGTGCCTGTTGAGGAACCGACCGCTGTCACCACCACAACGGTGGCAGCCCCGCTCTCTGCATCATCGTATGCGGTGGAGGAGGTTGTCGGTCTTACGATTGCCCAAGCGAATGCGCGTCAGCTGCGCGGGAGCATGTCGGTAAAAATTGTCGGCACGCAGTTCAGTGAAACCGTCCCCGAAGGGGTGATCGTGTCGCAAGAGCCGTCGCCTGAGACGCGTGCTGAAGCCGGCAGCGAGATTGCTGTATATGTCAGTGCAGGTGCGACGGAAAAAGCGGTACCCGATGTCAGCGGTTGGGAAAGCGAAGCCGCCATGGCGTATTTGCAGGCGCTCGGTTATACCGTGACCGAACGCAAGGTGACTGTGTCGGATGAGGAGCGTGGTCGTGTGGATACGACCGTTCCCGCGGCGGGAACGAAATTGCGCTTCGGCGATGAAGTCATCGTGCAGATCAGCGATGTTCCCACCACCACGACGACCACCACGACGACTACGACAACAACAAGCACGGCGACTTCCGTGACCACCGCGACGACCGATCGGTACGGCCGCAGTTGACTTTTCGGCGAAACATGCTATAGTATACATATCATTTACTTTTCTGAAAGGGGTTGGCGTTTGTGCCTGAGGACCCTCCCACGGCATTGTGGAGTATCCTTGCCATGATCCTGTTTTTTATTCTCAATATGCTTGTCTCCTTTGCGCAGTTGGCGCTTGTGGCGCTCAACGATGCGCAGCTTTCCAAGCTCGCCGATGACGGCGATCGCAAAGCGAGGCGCGCGCAAAAGCTGATGGAACGTTCGGTGATTTTTACCGAGCGGGTGCGTCTGTGTAATGTATTGCTCGGCTTTGCGTTCTGCGCGGCAGCGTTTGCGGCGGTGTTTGCGCCGCTCAAAGCGTGGCTGTGCGGTGCGATGCCGCAGGCGGCGGCCATCGTGCCGTCGATGATCGCTGCGGTGATCACGGTGCTCGGCGCGGTGATCGTGTGGTTGCTGCTGGGCGGGCTGTTGCCGCGCCGCGTCGCGTTTGTGAAATCGCAAGCAATCGCGCTCGGGATGCTCGGCTATCTGGAGTTTATGCTTGCGGTCGTCACGCCGCTGGCGGTGTTGCTGTCGGGTATTGCCAACGGTTTGGCGCGTCTGTTCGGCGCCGATCCCGCTGCGATGGATGAGCAGGTCACCGAGGAAGAGATCCGCCTGCTTGTCGATGTCGGCGAGGAAAAAGGCGTGATCGAGGGCAGCCAAAAGGAAATGATCAACAACATTTTCGAGTTTGATGATCTGACCGCTGCCGATATCATGACCCCACGCACCGATGTGGAAGCAATCGAAATCGACGATACGGTGGATGAAGCGCTCAAGGTGTCGGTGGATAACGGTGTGTCTCGTCTGCCTGTTTACGAGGACGATATCGATCATGTGGTCGGTGTGCTGTATATCAAGGATCTGCTGCCGTATGTCGGCAAGCCGCTGCCCGAGGTTGTGACCGTGCGCTCGATGATGCGTGAGCCGCTGTTCGTTCCCGACACGAAAAAATGCGGCGAGCTGTTTTCGGAGATGACCGCTATCCGCTTGCAAATGGCGATGGTCGTTGACGAATACGGCGGTATCGCGGGTATCGTGACGATGGAGGATCTGCTCGAGTCGATCGTCGGTAATATGCAGGACGAATACGACAACGAGCAGGAAGAGGTCACGCAGCTTGACGATAACCGCTACGAAGTGGAAGGTACGACCGATATCGAAGAGGTCGGCGAGCTGCTCGGCATCGATATCCCCGAAGGCGATTACGATACCCTCGGCGGCTTCCTGATGTCCAAGCTCGGGCGCATTCCCGATGCGGACGAGCATCCGCAGGTGGTGTTCGAAAACGCGGAATTCACCGTGCAGGCGATGGACGATCGCCGCATCGAAACGGTGCATATCGAGGTGCTTCCCGTGGAAGAGCCCGATGAGGACAACCCCAAAGAGAAAAAAACAAAAGATAAAGAATAAGCAAAACCGCTCCGTCGCTGACGGGGCGGTTTTTTGTTCGAAAACTAATTTTCAAAAATAATTTCCGAGAAATGATGAAATACGCCCGAAAACCCTTGATTTTTTCCCACTTTTATAGTAAAATTATCACATATATTATGATTATCAGAGCGAGAAGGAGTGCGAGCGGTGCAAGCGGAGATCATTGCGGTCGGAACCGAGCTGTTGCTCGGCGATGTGGTGGATACCAACGGAGCATATTTATCCCGCGAAGCCGCGCGTTTGGGGCTTTCGGTGCGCCACCGTCAAACGGTGGGCGATAACCCGCAGCGATTGAAGGAAGCGATCGCGCTGGCGCTCTCTCGCGCCGATGTGGTCATTCTTTGCGGCGGCCTGGGCCCGACGCCCGATGATCTCACCAAAGAGATCGCCTGCGAGACGCTCGGTGTGCCGCTCGCGATGCACGAGGAAAGCCTTGCGAATATTCGTGCCTATTTTGATAAAAGCGGGCGCGTGATGAGCGATAACAACCGCAAGCAGGCGTTAATGCCTGTCGGCGGTACGGTATTTGAGAATTTTCACGGTACAGCGCCCGGTTGCGCGGTTTCCAAGGACGGCAAGCATGTGTTGATGCTGCCCGGGCCGCCGCGTGAGCTGATCCCGATGTTTGCGGATGCGGCGGTGCGCTATTTGCGTCCGCTGTGTGACAGTGTGCTGCGTTCGCATGCGGTGCGCGTGTTTGGGCTCGGCGAATCGGTCGCTGCTGCGCGTGTCGGGGACTTGATGGCGCAGGAAAATCCCACGGTTGCGCCCTATGCGAAGGCGGGCGAGATGTATTTTCGTGTGACCGCCAAGGCGGCGACGGAGGATGAAGCGGATCGCTTGTGTGAACCGACGGTGAAAGCGCTTTGCGCGCGCCTTGGTGATGCGGTGTACGGCGTGGATGTCGATTCGCTCGAGCAAGCGGTGGTCGCGCTGCTCACGCAAGGCGGCAAAACGGTTGCCACGGCAGAATCCTGCACGGGCGGCTTAGTGTCCGAGCGCTTGACGGCTGTCAGCGGCGCATCGGCGGTGTTTTCGCTCGGTGTCGCGGCATACAGCGCGGAGATTAAACAACGGGTGCTGGGCGTTCCCGCACAGATTATTGAAAAAACAGGCACGGTCAGCGCGGACACGGCGGCATATATGGCGCGCGGTGCGGCGGCGCTGGCGGGTGCGGATTTCGGCGTGAGCATCACGGGGGCGGCGGGGCCGTCACCCTGTGAGGGTAAGCCTGTCGGCACGGTGTTTGTCGCGGTCAGCGCGGCTTGCGGCACCTTTGTGCGACAGTTGAATTTGACGCATCGCCCCGATCGTGATTATATTCGCACGGTGGCTTCGTCCCACGCACTGGACATGGTGCGAAAAGCGGCGCTCGGCATCACGCCCGCCGAACAATATGTCTTTGGCAATGAATAAGAAGGTATGTATGAAAGATAGATGGATCTTGAAAATCGTCGCGTTGCTTGCGGCGATCGCGGTGGTATCGCTCGGATTGACGGCGGCGTTTTCGCCCGCGCATGAGCGCGGCGAGAAGGTGCGCATCGTCACGAGTTTTTACCCTGTTTATATTGCGACACTGCGTGTGACAAGCGGCGTTGACGGCGTTGAGGTCGTCAATCTGGCGGATGACCAAACCGGCTGCTTGCACGATTATCAGTTGTCTCCGCGCGAGCGCGAGCTGCTCGACAGTGCGGATGTGCTGGTGATGAACGGCGCGGGTGCTGAGCCGTTTTTGGACGGTATTGTTACGACGAGTGCGGTGATCGATCTTTCGGCGGGACAAACGCTGCTGGAAAGCGGTCATGTACATGTCGGCGACCACACGCACGAACATGAAGAGACAGCGGATGTCAACGCGCACCTGTGGGTGTCGCCGCTGCGCTATCATCAACAAATCGAAACTCTGCTTGCGGGGTTAACCGCCGCCGACCCGACTCGCGCGGCAGCATACACCGCCAATGCGCAGGCGTATTTGGCGGAAATTGACGCGGTATGGGCGCGGATGCAAACGGCTGTCGCGCCGTTCACCGCGATGCCGACCTTGCTGTTCCACGATTCGCTGGCGTATCTCGCGGAGGATCTGGCGTTGTATGTGGCGGCGGCGATGAATGTCGGCGAGGAGAGCGGTGTGTCGGCAGGTGCGCTCGCGCAGGCGACCGATGTGCTGACCGATGCGACCGAGGCGATGCTGCTGTATGACGCGCAGTACGACGAGGTAGCGTATGCGTATTTGCAGGAGCTTCCCGAAACGGCACTGTGCCTGTCGGTGGATACGGCGGTCAGCGGCGCGAACGATCCCGATGCATGGCTCGATGCGATGACGGCGCTGTGCGCTATGTGGGAGGCGGCTGCATGAGTATGACAACGAAACACGCGTGCGGGCTGCACTGCCTGCAGGTGAATGATTTAGGGGTGACGATCGGCGGCAAAAGGATCGTCAGCGGCGTGAATTTGCACGCCCACTGCGGTGAGCTGACGGTGATCATCGGGCGCAACGGCGCGGGAAAATCCACCGTGATGAAAGCGCTCGTCGGCGAGTACCGTCATGCGGGAAGCATCCGCTTCAGCGGTCACGGCGATGCGCCGACCCCAAAAATGCCGCGCTTCGGCTATGTGCCGCAATCGCTCAGTGTGGATAAAAACGCGCCCGTGACGGTGCGCGATATGGTGCTTTGTTTCACCTCGCGGTGGCCCGTGTTTTTGCCGCGTCGCCGCAAAACGCTCGCCGCACTCACGGCGCATTTGCGCGAGTTCGGCGTTGACGGGCTGATGGATGCGCTCATCGGCGATTTGTCGGGCGGTGAGCTGCAGCGTGTGCTGCTTGCGCTCGCAACTTGGCAAAAACCCGATGTGGTGCTGCTCGACGAACCCGTGTCGGGCGTGGACAGCGAAGGGCTTGAAACCTTCTATCGCATGATCGATCGGCTGCGCGAGCAGGATTTGATCATCGTGATGATCTCGCACGATCTGGCGTTTGTGCGGGAGCATGCGGACCGCGTTGTGCTGCTGGAAAACGGCACGGTCGCTTCGGCGGGCAAACCGCAAGCGGTGTTCTCCACCGAAGCGTTTGCGGCGGCGTTCCCCGTTGAAGCGAAAAAGGAGGCGAATCGATGATGGATTGGCTTTCTTTTTGGGATTATGAATTTATGCGCTTGGCGCTGTTGGCGGTGTTGTTTATCATGCCGTTGTTTGCGCTGCTCGGCACCATGGTCGTCAATAACGGCATGTCGTTTTTCTCGGATGCGCTGGGGCATTCGGCGTTGACGGGCGTCGGCATCGGCGTGTTGCTCGGCGTGCGGGAGTATATGCCCGTGATGATTGTGTTTGCGGTGGTGTTTGCGCTGTGCATGAACCGCATCCGCCATTCGGGACTCGGCAGTACCGATACGGTCATCGGCGTGTTCTCGTCATGCGGTGTGGCACTTGGATTGGTGCTGTTATCGGGCGGTGGCTATCAAAACACGCAAGCGTTGTTGATCGGCGATATTTTGAATATCACTGCCGACCAGGTGTGGTTGCTCGGTGCGGCGTTGCTGGTTGCGGTGATCTTGTGGGTGCTGTGCTTCAACGGTTTCTTGGCAGTCAGTATCAGCCCCGCACTTGCCAAAAGCCGCGGCATTGCGGTGTGGCTGTATGACCGCTTGTTCGTCGTCGCGGTCGCGGTGGTGGTTATGCTCGCCATTCGGTGGGTGGGACTGCTCATTATCAACGCGATGCTCATTTTGCCCGCTGCGGCGTCGCGCAATGTGGCGCGCTCGATGCGCAGCTATCACGCATTGGCGCTGGTGTTCGGCTTGTTCTCGGGCGCTCTCGGATTGCTGCTCTCGTATTATAACGATGTGGCAACGGGCCCGATGATCATATTGGTTGCGGCGGCGGTGTTCTTCGGAACGCTGCTCATGTCCCGCAAGAAGTAGGAGGAGATACGCACATGAGAAGTATGAGAAAAATTCAGTTTTGGATCGCCGTGCTCGCGATGCTGCTGTGCAGCACGGCGATGGCGGTCGCTGCGGATGATGATGCAATGACCTATGAACTCGCCGACTGCGGCGAACAGGTCAAGCTTGTCGGTCGCACGGTTGTCACCGAGGACGGTATCGTGCCGCACACCACGGCGTCGGGCATCGCGTTTTACACCGATGCGGTCGGCGATGTGGAAATGACCATCAGCGGCGGTGACGGCTATGTCAAAATGTTCGATCACGAGTATTTCATCGTGTATCTCGACGGTGTGGAACACACCCGCCTGGAACTGAAATTTATGGCAGGCACAGCGGGAAAAGATACCTTCACGATCGCCGAGGATCTCGACGGCGAGATGCATCGCATCGAGGTGCTGCGCGAGACCGAGGAGATCAACGCGGTCGCACTGTTTGAGTCGATCACTATGGACGGCGATATGATCCCCGCGTTGGAAGCACCGATGATGATCGAATTCGTCGGCGACTCGATCACGACGGGCTACGGTGCGTATCCCTTCTCGGCAGAATCGGCAACGCTCGCGGTGGACGATCCCATTCGCCAAGCCGGCACGCGCAGCTATGCGTATTTAACGGCACAACAGCTCGGCGCGGATATTCAGGTGTGTTGCACCAGCGGCTACGGTGTGCTGTGCGGTTATAACTCCGACGGAGCCAATCTGCAGGGCATGTATCCCTACACCGCCTACCACAACGATCACAGCTCGGACGAAGCACTGTGGAGCTTTGATCGCGCAGCGGATGTTGTGGTGATCAATCTCGGCACGAACGATAAAGGCACATATCGCAGCCGCCTTTATAACGATAACGATATGCACGAAGCCATCAAAAACATGATGGAGCTGGCGCGTGAAAAAAATCCCGATGCGAAGGTCGTGTGGGTCACCGGTATGATGGGTATTACCTTCAAGCCGATCATCACCGATGTGGTGGATGAACTCGGCGGCGCGGATGAAGGTTACTATTTCTGCGAGTTGCCGCGCGGCACCAGCGGCGGCGCGGGTCACCCCGACCAAGCGGAGCATGAGGCTGCTGCTGCGGTGCTCACCGCGTTCCTCAAATCCGATGTGATCGATGAAGAGTATTTTGACAATCAGGTCACCGTCGAAGAGATGGAGGATCTGATCGGTATCGCGGGCAGCCTGCCCGGCTGCGACGGCGATATTGCTCGCGCGGAGCTGGCGGCTGCGGAAAACACCGACTTCGATGCCTACGGCACGATGACGGTTGCTTATGAAACGCTGAAATCGCAAGCGATCACCGTGGCGGTGATTGCGGGCGCGATTTTGGTTGTCGTCGCGGCAGCACTGGTGATTTTTGCCGTGCTGTACAAACCCAAGAAAAAAGAAGCACCCGTTTCTGACGATGCTTCCGATGAAGATAAAGGAGAGGACAAGTTATGAGTATGATCTACGATCCCAACCCCGCCGTCTATTCGGACACGATATTCAGCTTCCTGCTGTACTTCAATATCGATGATACCAAGGCGCTTGAGCCGTTTATCAATCCGAAAAAACGCGCAGCAGACATCAAGTACTATCGCGATCAAATCGCCAAGTTCGATATCCCCGCTGAGGAGCTTGCCCCTCTCTTTACGGTGTATAAAACGCAGTCGTTCGCGTTCTCGCGCATGTTTGATTTTATGTGCCGCGCGCAGGAATTCTCGTTGGAAGTGGTCGAGCGCTATCTGCCCGATGCGCAAACTATGCTGCGTGAGCTGCTGCATTTTTATGCGCCCGATGAGGTCGCCGATGCGATCCCCTCGATTGCGGAGCTGACCGCCATCATCGGCAGCGCCGAAACGACACCGCTTGTCAAATATCATCTGCTTGCTATGGCGATCGACCCGCAGAATTACTACGATGTGCTGTTTGCGGCGCTCAAATCTCGTCTCGAGCAAATGAAGGCGTATTACAAGACCAACAAGTCGATCATTGACGGCGTGAAGAAAGCTATCAACGAGACAGAGATCAAGGCGTTCCTTGAAAATCGCTACAGTCTCACCGGACAGCCGCTCATGGCGGACACCGCTTACAGCGTGATGTTGGTGGGCAAAAATGCGGTGCGTTTCGTGCAGGGCGAGCATCCGTTCCTCATCATCGG
>JAZURB010000026.1:0-3890 GCA_045605945.1 Acutalibacteraceae bacterium | reverse complement strand
TCTTCCTAAGACCGCTTGGCCTCCGACTTCTCGATCGAAGGTGCGATCGAGCAAGCAATGTATCGCCTGGAAGGCTGCTACACGCTGTGCATCATGTCGCCGAAAAAATTGATCGCTGTGCGTGATCCGCAGGGATTTCGTCCCTTGTGCATCGGCACGACCGAGTCGGGTGGCTATGTGTTTGCTTCCGAATCGTGTGCGCTCGATGCGGTCGGCGCGACCTTCCTGCGCGATGTGGAGCCGGGCGAGATCGTGATTGCCGAAAAAGAAGGGCTGCGTTCCATCCGCACCCACTGTGAAGATAAAAACACCGCCTTGTGCGTGTTTGAGTATGTGTACATTGCGCGTCCCGACTCGGTAATTGACGGTACGAGCGTGCACCTGGCGCGTAAGCGTGCGGGCGAGCTGCTCGCGGCGGAAAGCCCTGTCGAAGCGGATGTGGTCGTCGGCGTTCCCGATTCGGGCCTCGATGCTGCGCTGGGTTATTCTCAAGCGTCGGGCGTGCCTTACGGTATCGGCTTCCTTAAGAGCAAATATATCGGTCGCACCTTCATCCAACCCACGCAAAAGCAGCGTGAGCGCGCGGTGCGCATCAAGTTAAATCCGATTGCCGAGACGGTGCGCGGCAAACGCGTGGTGCTGATCGACGATTCAATCGTGCGCGGCACAACGAGTGCACCGATCATCAAGCTGCTGCGTGATGCGGGTGCTGCCGAGGTGCATCTGCGTATCGCTTCGCCGCCTGTTGTGTGCCCGTGCTACTACGGTGTTGATATCTCGTCCTCAACCGAACTGATCGCCGCACAACATTCTGTTGATGAGGTGTGCCGAATTATCGGTGCCGATTCGTTGGCGTATCTCTCGGTGGACGGCGTGAAAAACCTTGCGCGCGAAACCAAAATCGGTTTTTGTACAGCCTGCTTCACGGGTGACTATCCCGTTGAGGTCAAGGAAGAAAATATGTACATCAATAAGTACGAACGCAAACTCAGTGAGAAGAAACAATAAAGGAGAGTCATCATGGAAAAGAGTTTCAGCGAAAGCTATAAAAACGCAGGTGTGGATATCACCGCGGGTTATGAAGCGGTGCGCCTGATGAAGGATCATGTGGCGCGTACCCAAACGGCGGGCGTCATGTCGGGCATCGGCGGCTTCGGCGGCCTGTTTGCTCCGGATCTTGCGGGCATGCAAAAGCCCGTGCTGGTCAGCGGCACCGACGGTGTCGGCACCAAGCTGAAGATCGCCTTCTTGATGGATAAGCATGACACGGTCGGCATCGACTGCGTAGCTATGTGTGTGAACGATGTTGTCTGCTGCGGTGCAAAGCCCCTTTTCTTCCTCGACTATGTCGCGGTGGGCAAGAATGTGCCCGAGCGTGTTGCCGCGATTGTCAGCGGCGTTGCGGATGGCTGCGTGCAAGCGGGTTGTGCGCTCATCGGCGGCGAAACCGCCGAGATGCCCGGCTTCTATCCCGAGGATGAATACGATCTTGCCGGTTTCACGGTGGGTGTCGTTGACGAGCCGAAGATTTTTGATAACACGAAGGTTGCTGCGGGCGATGTGATCATCGCGCTGCCCTCGAGCGGTGTGCATTCCAACGGCTTCTCGCTGGTGCGCAAGGTGTTCGATATTGAAAACGCCGACTTGAAGATGTACAGCAATGAACTGGGCATGACGCTGGGCGAAGCGCTGCTCACCCCGACCCGCATTTATGTCAAACCCATGCTTGCTCTTGCTGATAATGTCACCGTGAAAGCGGTGTCGCATATCACGGGCGGCGGCTTCTATGAGAACATTCCGCGCAGCCTCCCGAAGGGCTTTGCCGCGAAGATCGACAGCGCGGCGCTGCAGATCCTGCCCATCTTCAACCTGCTGCAAAAGACCGGCAACATCCCCGAGCGCGATATGTTCAACACCTATAACATGGGCGTCGGCATGAGCATTGTCGTTGCTAAGGAAGAGGCGGACAAGGCGCACGCCACCCTGCGTGCGGCGGGCGAAAACGCTTACATCTGCGGCGAAATTGTCGAAGGCGAAGGCGTTATCTTCGCATAAGGAGAGCCGAAACTATGAAAACGATTAAAACAGCCGTGCTGTGCAGCGGCGGCGGCACCAATCTGCAAGCGATCATCGACAGCGCGGCAGCGGGCAACCTGCCTCATGCGGAGCTGGCGCTGGTTGTCGGCAGCAAGGACAGCATCTATGCACTGGATCGCGCCGCTAACGCAGGCATCCCGAGCGGTGTTGTTGCGCGTCGCGCATTTGAAACGCAGGAAGCGTATGAGCAAGCGCTCATTCAACTGCTCGATGATTACGGCATTGAGGTGATCGTGCTGGCAGGCTTCCTTACGGTGCTTTCCGAACGCTTTGTCAAGCGCTATCCCGAACGCATCATCAATGTGCATCCGTCGCTCATCCCGTCCTTCTGCGGCGATGGGTTTTACGGTCTGCGTGTGCATGAAGCGGCACTCGCCAAAGGTGTCAAAGTGACGGGCGCTACCGTGCATTTCGTCAACGAGATTACCGACGGCGGTCGCATCATCGCCCAAAAAGCGGTGGCGGTCAAAGAGGGGGATACCCCCGAGACGCTGCAGCGTCGTGTGATGGAGGAAGCCGAATGGCTGCTTCTTCCCGCAGCCCTCGAAAGTGTATGTCAAGCACTCTGTGATAACGATAAATAAAGGAGCATTGGAAACCATGGTTAATTTTCTTAAAGAACTGGCGGGTAACAGTTATCCCGGTCGCGGCATCATGATCGGCAAATCCGCCGACGGCAACAACGCGGTCATTGCCTATTTCATCATGGGTCGCTCGGTCAACAGCCGTAACCGTGTGTTCGTCCCGTTTGAGGGCGGCATCCGCACTCAGGCGCATGACCCTGCGCTGCTTTCCGATCCGTCGCTCATCATTTATGCGCCCGTGCGCGTGATCGACGGCAAAACGATCGTCACCAACGGTGATCAAACCGATACGGTTTACGATTTCATGAAAGACGGTAAAACCTTTGAGGAAGCGCTGCGCACGCGCGCATTCGAGCCCGATGCGCCGAACTTCACGCCCCGCATCAGCGGCATCGTGATGCCCGAAAACGGCGATTTCTCCGCGAAAATGAGCATCCTCAAGAGCGATGACGGTCGCGAGTCCTCCTGCGTGCGTTATACCTTTGACTATGACAATATCACCGCAGGCGAAGGCCGCTTTATCCATACCTACATCGGCGACGGCGATCCGATCCCGTCCTTTGCGGGCGAGCCGAAGAAGGTCGCAATCGACGGCGACATCGATGCGTTTGCTGCGGATGTGTGGGAAAACCTCAACGAGGACAACAAGGTGTCCCTCTTTGTGCGTTACATTGACCTGAAGAACGGCGGGGAAGAGACCCGCATCATCAATAAATTCAATTAAGAAAGGATGCGAGTCTGTTATGGCGAATGAACTTGAACTCAAATACGGTTGTAACCCCAACCAAAAACCCTCCCGCATCTTCATGGCGGACGGCAGTGATTTGCCGATCACCGTTCTTTGCGGACGTCCCGGTTTTATCAATTTCCTCGACGCGTTCAACAGCTATCAGCTGGTGCGCGAACTGAAAGCGGCAACGGGCCTGCCCGCTGCCACTTCGTTCAAGCATGTCAGTCCCGCGGGCGCTGCTGTCGGTCTGCCGCTTGACGATACGCTGCGTCAGATCTACTTTGTGGGCGATGCCGAGCTGTCGCCGCTTGCGTGTGCTTATGCGCGCGCCAGAGGCACCGATCGCATGTCCTCGTTCGGCGACTGGATTGCGCTTTCCGATGTGTGCGATGTTCCCACCGCGAAACTGATCCAACACGAAGTGTCCGACGGTGTGGTCGCCCCCGGTTATGAGCCCGAAGCGCTGGAGGTCCTCAAAT
>JAZURB010000025.1:0-11211 GCA_045605945.1 Acutalibacteraceae bacterium | reverse complement strand
CCCTATTCCCGCACAAAAAATTAACAAGACCTCGGTGAGTACTCACCGAGGTCTTGTTAATTTTTTGTGCGGGAATAGGGCTCTTTTTCGTCTGTGAGTCCTGCCAGATAATCCATACTGGTATCAAGCGCCAGCGCAATCCGACGGCATTGCTCAAAGGTATACCAGCGTTTGCCGTTTTCCAGCTTGGAGTAATCGCTTTGATCAATACCGGTAAGCATTTGCATTTTGATCTGCGTGTAGCCGCGTTCTTTGCGCAGCGCCTTTAAACGATTGTCAGTTTTCATAAATATCACCACTTATATTATGGCGAATTGACCTATTGAAAATAGGGTGTAATTGACCTATACTATAGAGGAGGTGGTAAAAATGGAACTGTACAAAGATATTTTAATAAAACTGTTGGCAGGCAGCCATATTGAGGTTTCATTCAAAGATGTATCGTTCGATATGACGGAGGTTGTTGAAGCTGTCAGTTATCAAGCTTTGAAAAGAATAAAAGACATAGTGGAAGATGATTCGTTAACCGATAAAGAATGCTTTATGCAAATTGAAGAGATTGTGCATACATATGAAATCATTGGCAGTCATGGCGGAAGTCGCCACGATTTTTAAAAAAAGACTCGGCGACAGCCGAGCCTTTTTTGTTTCTATCCGTTTCTTCGGCGCAGGTAATCGTCCCGCAATGCGAAAACACCGTGCGTATAATCGCCTAGGTACGCGGTGTCGGGAACGGTCATCAGACCTTGGCAGGTGTAAGCGATCACCTTTTCTACATAGGGTGACACGGCTTCGAGCTGTGCTTTCACGCGTTCAAAGGGAGCGGGCAGCAGCGCGCTGCGATAGACATCGCCCGCAAAGGTGAAGATTTCCGTATCCACCCAAAGCGATGCGCGTCCCGCTTTTTCGTGCACGCGCGCAAGGGCTTCGAAGCGCTCGGCAAGCTGAGCGAGCGGCATTTTCTTCACGCCCAGCTCATCCTGATACGCAATCGCATCCGCGTCGATGCGCGCGATTTGCGATGCGAGGATGTCGTCGGCCTGTAAGCAGTGCGTGCCAAACGGCGCAACGATCACGCGGTGGGTGGGGCAAAGGCGCTTCGCCTCGGCGCAAATCGTATTGATATAGGTAATAAATCGCTCGTCAAAATGATCCCAAATACACCACTCGTCCGCAATATACCACCCGACAAACGACGGGTGATGCCCGTAAAGTGACACGAGTGTTTCCATCGCGCGCAGCGCCGTTTTGATAACGGCGGGATCGGTGGAATGGCTCACGCTGTCCGCCATGCCGTAAAATCCGACACCGACATATACCGCTTGTCCCGTTTTGTCTGCCGCGGCGAGGATTGCCTCCACCGCGGTGTCGCAGGCAAGATGCGTCGGACGCGCAAATCCCTCAAACGGGAAATAGCTGACTCCGCGCAGCGCAGTCGAAAGCAGCACGAGTGTATCCATGCCGAGCATGTGCATATCACGCACCAGCGCATCCCAATCGGCGGCGGAAAAAGCGCAGAGCGCGTCATGCGTTATGACGCGCTCTGCACGGTTGGGATGCTCAATTTCGATAAAGGTGCCGGTGATGGGCTTTATCATTGCGCTCATTTCGTGCTGTCCAGCCAATTCTTATAATCGGTGTACAGTTGCTCCGCACGCTCGGGATAACCGCAACGCGCAATGCCGCCGGGCTTGGTCATCATGCCCTGATAGGCGTAGATGATGATCTTCTCAACAAACGGCGAAATGGCTTCCATTTGCGCTTTCACGCGATCCCACGAAGCGGGGAGCAGCGCACTTTGGTAGACCTTGCCTTCGAACTCAAACACTTCCATGTCCGCCCAGATCTTGGCGCGGCCCGCTTTTTCGTGCGCTTTGTACAGCGCCTCATAGTAGGCTGCTTCCTGCTCAACGAGCGTCTTTTGCACGCCGACCTCATCCTGATAGGCGATGATGTCGAGGTCGAGGCTCTCCAGCTGCTTGACATACGTGTCGTCGGGGGTGGTGATGCGGGTGCCGTAGGGACCGATGATGGTCTTGTTCTTCGGGTTCAGGCGGCGCGACTCCGCAGAAATGGTGTTGATGTATTTGATAAAGGGATCGTCAAAGTGACCCATGGTCTCCCATTCGTCGGGCATATACCAGCCCTCGATGCAGGAGTGGTGACCGTATTTCTCGGAGATGATGTTCATCGCCTTCAAGGAACGGTTGATGATCTCTTTGTCGGTGGTGTTCTTGTCGGGCTGTACCCAGTCGCCGAAGAAGCCCGCCGACAGGAAGATACGCTGCCCCGTTTTGTCTGCCTCATCGAGCAGCACTTCCATCACATTCGGGCATGCCAAATGTTTCGGATAGGGGAATTCGTCAAACGGGAAATACGCTTCGAAATAGAGCGCCGATGCCATCAGCACGAGGGTATCCATGCCGATCTCGGCGGTTTCGCGCACCTTGGCGCGCCATTGCTCCTCGGTAAAAGACCACATGGCGTCATTGTAGTATTTGCCTTCGGCGCGGTTGTGGTGGTCGAACTCAAAAAACGTACCGGTAATGGGCTTCATCATGACAAAACACTCCTTTGCGTTTTTAAGATTACATATTTTCCACCGCTTCGATGCCGAGAATATCGAGATGTTTGAGCAGGATATCCTTGGTCAAGCGGCAAAGGGCAACACGGGCGGCTTTTTTGCTCTCATCGGTTTCGGAGGCGATGGGGCAATCGTGGTACATCTTGGAAAACGCCTGCGCAATGGTATAGGCGTTTTCGCAAACGAGGTTCGGCGCTTGCTCGGTGAGCGCTTTGCCGAACGCTTCGGGGGAGAGCAGCAGCTTCAGGCACAGCTCGCGCTCGGCATCCTCGCTGATCGCGAGCGCGCCGTCGGCGATATCCACTTTTTTGAGCACTGAATAGATGCGGGTGATGTTGTAAAGCAGATAAGTGCCGGTTTTGCCTTCAAACGAGAGGAATTTATCCATGTCGAAGATATAATCCTTCGAACGATGGTTGATCAAATCGCCGAACTTGATAGCGGCAACACCGACCTTTTCGGCAACCGCTTTCTTCTCATCCTCGGACAGCGAGTTGAGATAATCGGAGTTTTTCAGCTTATCCATCGCCGCATCGGTCACGGTGTCAAGCAGCGTTTGCAGCTGCATGACGCCGCCGTCGCGGGTCTTGAACGGCTTGCCGTCCGCACCGTTGATGGTGCCGAAGCCGAGGTGCTTGAGGTCGCAAGCTTCGGGAACGAGCGAGGCCTTCTTCGCGCAGCGGAACACCTGATCAAAGTGCAGGCTCTGGCGCTTGTCAACGACATACCAGATGATGTCGGGCGCATAGTCTTGCTGGCGCTGAATGATCGTCGCCAGATCCGTCGTTGCATACAAGCTCGAGTTGTCGGATTTTTTGATGATAACGGGCGGCATCGGGGCGGTGTCCTCTTCGGTGGCGAGGTCAACGACCAGCGCGCCGTCGCTTTCGCGCAGCAGGTTTTGTGCTTTGAGCGTGTCCACCAGCTGACCGACATATTTTTCGGCATCGCTTTCGCCGTACCACAGCTCATAAAACACATTCAGGCGGTTGTAGTTCTGCTTGAGATCCGCCACCGATACACGCATGATCTCATCCCACAGCGCCATAAAGCCCGCGCGACCGCTTTGCAGTTCATAGGTCGCTTGTTGTGCGGCGGCTTTGAACGCGTCGTCCTGCTTCGACTTACCGCTCGCGAAGGGATAGACCTCCTGCAGCAGTTCGACATCCAGCGTGGGAACAGTGTCAACAGCGGGATCAAAATCCTCGGCAAACACGCGCCACTCGGGATTTCTCTCGCGCAGTTCGGCGATCACGAGGCCGATTTGCAGACCCCAGTCGCCCAGGTGAATATCGCCGATGGTGTTGAAGGCGCTGGCTTTGCACAGGCGTTTGATCGCTTCGCCGATGATCGCGGGGCGCAGGTGACCGATGTGCAGCGGTTTGGCAACATTGGGTCCGCCGTAGTCGACAATGGCGGTTTTGCCTTCGCCGATCGGCTCGACAAGCGCGCGCTCACCGGTGGCAAATTCCGCCACCGCCGCGGCAAGCGCTTCGTCGGTCAAGGTTAAGTTCAAAAAGCCGGGCATCGCCACTTCCGCTTTGGCAAACAGCGGATTTTCGGCAAGCTTTGCTGCCACATCGCCTGCAATCATTGCGGGGGCTTTGCGGTGCAGCTTTGCGCCGCCGAATGCGCCGTTGCATTGGAACTGGCACAGCTCGGGGCGATCGGAAGGCGTGACAACGCCGAGCGAACGGTCATAGCCGCACGCTTCGAAGGCGTCGGCAACAATGCCGCTTAAATATTCGGTAAATACCATCGAAAACACATCCTTTGTGATAGTTGGTGAGATATCATGCAGATAATATCGCGTCATACTGAGCGAGGCCCATCCGTGACCCATTCGACTCGCCTACGGCTCACTCAGGGTGACGCGGATGGGCCGGAGTCGAATGTATCTTATCGGAGGCTTCATCAAACAGGCAAAACGCTTACGCACAGCTCATGCGTGATGGGGTCGCCGCCTGCGACAAGCGTATAACAAACGCGCATCGTGCCGCCGCGCGTGCTGTCCACATCGTGGTGATATGCTGAGGCGGTCACCTCCAGCATCATTGCGCCGAACGGGGTCATGTATTCGCAGGTATGCGTGCGTCCCGCCTCCATGACCAGCATGCCGCCGTAGTCACCTTGGCGGGTCAATTCCATGTGGTCGGCAAACAGTCGCAAAAAAGTGCGGGTGTTGCCTAAGGATTCTTCGCCGCCTGCTTCGCGATAGGCGATTTCCAGGCTGTTTTCGCATTCGCGCAAAAAGCCCTGCGCGGTTTGCGTTGTAGTGGTTTGTTCGCTGCCGTCGGTTGTGACGGCGTGAATGGACACGGTAACTTTCATTGCGTCACCGCCTTATTCTTTGAACGATGCGGTGTCCACCACGGCAACATCGCTGTCGACATTGCGACCGAGGAACATATCCGCGACATCGCAAAAGCCGCCGGGACGATCGCTGACAAAGAAGCGGCTTTTGCCGCCTTCCGCTTTGCCGAGCAGGCCGTTTTCCAAGAGCAGTGCGTGTGCGGCAATTGCGGCTTCACGCCCCGCATCGATGAGTGTCACGCCTTCGCCCAGCAGGTTTTGCAAAATGGGCGCAAGCAGCGGAAAATGGGTACAACCCATAATAAGCGTGTCGATTTTCGCGTCGATCAACGGCGCAAGGTAGCGCTTGGCGGTCGCGACCGTCACCTCATCATCGGGGGCGATCCAACCGTTTTCCACAAGCGACACAAACAGCGGGCAAGCCTGCGAAAACACCTGCGCATCGGGGCGCTTTTCGCGAATGCGCCTGCCGAACGCGTCGGTGCGCACGGTGGCCGCCGTGCCGATCACGCCGATGCGACCCGAGCGCGATGCGGCGGCTGCTGCATCGGCGGTGGCGTTCACAACGCCGATTGCGGGAACGGGTTGCGTGCTGAGCACCTCAGCACCTACCGAACTTGCCGTGCCGCACGCGGCAATGATCATTTTTACATCGTGGTGCCGCAAAAAACGGCAATCCTCTGCGGTATAACGGCGAATGGTTTCGGGGCTGCGCGTACCGTAAGGCACGCGACCCGTATCGCCGAAATAGACGATATCTTCGCCGGGGAGTTCTTTGAGAAGTTGGCGCACGACCGTCAGGCCGCCGAGGCCCGAATCAAATACGCCGATGGGACGAGTATCCATATACGGTCACCGCCTTTGTTAATCTTCGTCGAGTTTAAGCACCGCCATAAACGCATCTTGCGGCACTTCCACCGAGCCGAGCTGGCGCATGCGCTTTTTGCCTTCTTTCTGCTTTTCAAGCAGCTTTTTCTTACGGGTAATATCACCGCCGTAGCACTTGGCGAGAACATCCTTACGCATTGCGCGCACCGTCTCGCGGGCGATGACCTTGCCGCCGATGGATGCCTGCACAGGCACCTCAAACAGCTGGCGCGGGATATTTTCCTTGAGCTTTTCGCACATGCGGCGACCGCGGCTGTAAGCATTGCCTGAGAACACGATGAAGCTCAGCGCGTCCACCATGTCGCCGTTCAAGAGAATGTCGAGCTTGACAAGCTCGCTCTTGGCGTAGCCCTTGAGCTCATAGTCAAAGCTCGCATAGCCGCGCGTGCGGGATTTGAGTGCATCAAAAAAATCGTAAACGATCTCGTTGAGCGGGAGTTCATAGTGGATATCCACGCGGGTGGGGTCGAGATATTTCATATCCTTGAACACGCCGCGGCGCTGTTGGCACAGCTCCATGATGTTGCCGACAAAGTCGTTGGGCGCAAAAATATGCGCATCGGCGATCGGTTCTTCCGCCATGGCGATGGTCGCGGGATCGGGATAGTTCGTCGGGTTGTCGATATGCACCACCGAGCCGTCGGTCAGCGTAATGCGATAGATAACGCTGGGGGCGGTGGTGATGAGATCGAGATTGTATTCGCGTTCGAGGCGTTCTTGGATGATTTCCATATGCAGCAGTCCGAGGAAGCCGCAACGGAAGCCGAAGCCGAGCGCCACGGAGGTTTCGGGCTCAAAGGTGAGCGCCGCGTCGTTGAGCTGCAAACGCTCCAGTGCCTCGCGCAGATCTTGATAATGCGCGCCGTCCGCGGGGAACACGCCGCAATACACCATGGGGTTGACCTTGCGGTAACCCGGCAGCGGCTCGGCGGCGGGAGCGGACGCCAGCGTGACCGTGTCGCCCACGCGCGCATCGCCCACGGTTTTGATCGAAGCGGCAATATAGCCGACCTCGCCCGCTTGCAGGATGCCCGTCGGCTCGGGGCGAGAGGGGCGCATCACGCCCACTTCGGTCACATCAAATTCGGCGCCCGTTGCCATCATGCGGATGCGGTCGCCCGTTTTGACGCAGCCTTCTTTGACGCGGATATACACGATAACGCCTTTATAGCTGTCGTAGTAGCTGTCGAAGATCTGCGCCTGCAGCGGGTCATTCACCTCGCCCTTGGGAGAAGGAATATACTCCACGATCGCTTCGAGCACTTCTTCGATATTCAGACCCGATTTCGCCGACACCATCGGCGCGTAGGATGCATCGATGCCGATGATATCTTCGATTTCCTGCTGCACCTTTTCGGGATGGGCGGCAGGCAGGTCGATTTTGTTGATAACAGGCACGACCTCGAGATCGTGCTCCACGGCGAGGTAGGTGTTCGCCAGCGTCTGGGCTTCAATGCCTTGCGACGCGTCCACCACCAACAGCGCACCTTCGCAAGCGGCGAGCGCGCGCGACACCTCATAGTTAAAGTCGACATGACCGGGAGTGTCAATGAGGTTGAAGGTATAGGTTTCGCCGTCCTTGGCAGTGTATTGCAGGGTGACCACATGCGCTTTAATGGTGATACCGCGCTCGCGCTCCAGATCCATGCTGTCGAGCAGCTGCTCTTCCATGTCACGCTTGGCAACGGTGTTGGTCAGCTCGAGAATACGGTCTGCGAGCGTGGATTTGCCGTGATCAATATGCGCAATGATACAAAAATTACGAGTTTTATCGAGTGATGCAGGCACAGCTTGCACCTCCTGTTTGAGATTAGTCCAGCTCGTTCATTGTCAGACCCGTGATGAGCTTGGGGTAGAAATAGGTGGATTTTTGCGGCATCTTTTCACCTGCCGCCGCCACACCTTGGATCTCCGACACACGGGTGGGGTTGAGAAGAATGGCGCATTGGAACGCACCGCTTTGCACGCTGTTGATCGCTTCGTCGCGGTCGCGGGTGTAGGTCAGGTTGATTTGCTGCGCCATGTTTTCTTTATCAATGTTCAACAAACGCTCCAGAATGGCGGTGTGCAGCACGTTGACATCCAGCTGGCGGGATACGGGCGACTCATCGGGAAGCAGCGTATCCATCAGCGCGAGTGTTTTCAGCGTCAGCAGCGCGGCGGTGTCACCGCCTGCATACAGTGCAAACGCCTTTTTACCCGCATCGTAAGCGGCGGCGAGCTTTGCGTCTGCTTGATCGAGCGACAGGTCGCGCTCGATGTCGAAATCCGCTTCGCAAGCGGTGAGCAGCGCGTCAAAATCGAAGTTTGCAAGATCGCGCAGCAAGCGATGGGTCGGAAATACGACGAGACCGGGGTGACTCATATCCACGAGCATCATCATCACACGGTCGGCACCCGCAACGGGAATGCCGTTTTCGATACGGTAGTTTTTATAGTTGAGTGCGGTCTCATAACGATGATGACCGTCGGCGATATACAGCTTTTCGTCCGCAAACAGCGTTTGGATCTGCGCGACGGTCGCGTCGTCCGTGATTGCCCACAGGCGATGGCGCAGACCGTTTTCGTCGGTCAGGTCGGTCAGCGGTTTGCTTTGCATCGCGGCATCCAGGATCGCTTTGGTGTCGCCCTGATGCAGCGAATAGATGTCGCTGAAATTGAAGCCCGTCGCCTTCATCAGGTTGAGACGGTCGGTCTTTGCTTTCGAAAGCGTCCATTCGTGCGGCAGCACCACACCTTCGGAAAACGGCGAGATCTCCACCGCTGCGAGCAGGCCGGTGATATTTTTTTGTTCGCCGCCGACCTCAAACACGATATCATACACATAAAACGCGGCATCGTCATCGCGCGCGAGAATACCGCTTTCGCACCAACTGCGCACGGTTTCGCCCGCCTGCACATAGGGATCGGCGCCTTCACGCGGCAGCTCAAGACGGATAATGTTGTGTTCGTTGCAGTTCAAATAAGCGCGGCGCTGCTCTTCGCTGATGATGTCATAGGGCGGGCAGCAGAGCGCATCGATCGCGCCCGCAGCTTCGGAAAAGCGCCACGCGCGAAACGGATATATATTCGCCATAATTGAAATCTCCCTTTAATATAATATAAATACATAACTATACCAGTATATTTTATCGAGAACCGCCCTGTTCGTCAAGGGGTTTTATAGAAATTCTTACAGCGGCAGCGCTTGACAAGGCAAGGTGGGCAGGTGTAAGATGAATATATACACCATTTTACGGAAGCGTGAGTGAGTATGCTAAAACAACAGATAGCGTGGGTTGCCGCGGCGGCAGTGTTATGTGCAAGTTTGTTTGCGATTCTCACTGTGTCGACTGCAGCGGGAGAAATGTTCGGTGATCTCGACGGCAACGGCAGTCTTACAATGCGGGATGCGTTGTTTTTATATCGTATCGCCAGCAGTGCGCCGATGATCGGCGAGGAGCAGAACAGTATTGCCGATTATGACGGTAACGGTGTTGTTAATCTGCGCGATGCGCTGGGGCTCTATCAAGAGGTCAGCAGTGCCGGAGTGACGACCACGACTGCGTCAACCACAACGAGCTTTGTGAAGGTGACGACCACTGTCGCCCCCGCCAAAACTACCACGACCACACACACCAAGGCGACGACTACGACAACCACCACCACGACAACCACCAATGCGATCGGGGAAGTATATCGCTTGGTGAATAAAGAACGCGCTGCAGCAGGTTTGCCGGCGCTCACGTACAGCAGCGGCTATCAAGTGGTCGCGGATGTGCGCGCTAAGGAGATCAGCGTCAACTTCTCGCACACGCGCCCCGACGGTCGCCGATGCTTTACCGTGTTCGGCGATTACGGGCTTTCCTGGGGCAGTGCCGTGGCGGAAAATATCGCCATGGGATACAACTCACCCGCCGCGGTTGTGGAAGGGTGGATGAATTCTCCCGATCACCGCAAAAACATCCTCAGCACAACCTATACGCATATCATCGTCGGTTATGATCCTTCGACCAAAGCGTGGGTGCAGTTGTTCTATAAGCCGTAAGATATAAAAAAGAGGCTATCGCGAGATAGCCTCTTTTTTGCGTTTTTTACAGGGTGGCACGCAGGATGTCGCGTGCATCGGCGGTGTTGACAGTACCGTTGCCGTCAAAGTCGGCGGCTTTGAGCGCCGCGCCTTCCAGTTTGATGATGCCCAGCGTATGCTGCAGCGTGAACATCGCATCGGAAGTGGTGAGCTGCTCGTTGCCGTCGATGTCGCCGAGCATATATTCGCCCGACGCATCGCGTGCGGTGGCGATGGTGTTCCATGTCACCGCGTCACCCGCCACACCGTAGACCGACAGCGTGTAGGCGGTGATCGTGACGGTGCGATGGAAGCCGATCGCTTTGGCGAGGTCGACATACACATCGGTCGCACTTGCCACATCGTTCGGGGTGCCGCTGATCAGTTGCGAGATCTGCACCTCGCCCGATGCACCGCCTGCGGTGGTATAACGGATGTAGCCGTTAGCTTGACCGCCGTTGGTGGTGACATTCAGATGCAAAAACGGTGTTTTGCTCAGATCGACCGTCTTGTTGCAATTCACCTTGATCGACGGCCATGCGATATTACTTGCTGCTGCGCGCGCAATCGTCAGGCGGTTGCTTGCCAGCGTGAAATCGACGGTGCCTTCGTTTTGCGAAATCACCGCAGTGCTTGTCGGGAGCAGGCTGTCGTTATCTTTGTATTTCGGGTTTTGCGCGATATGCGTGATGCTAAACTCGTTGAAGGTAACGGTGGAGTTATACGCACCCGATACAAAGATCTTCACGCCAGAGAACAGCGCCGTGCCGTCACTGTGAATGTATTTTGCGGGAACGACCTTCGACAGCGGCAGGGTCACGCGCACATGCTGACCGCCGTGGATATCGCCGCCGGGATCGGTGCCGATATTGTCAAAATTATCATCCAGAATGGGCGAGAGCGGGATATCGGTGTGACCGTATTCACGCGTCGGCGACGGGCCGTCATAATACAACGAGATATTCGCCGCCGCATCCAACTCCATATCGATCGTCAGATAGGAGTTGTCGATCGGCGCATAGAACATGTCGCATTTTTGCGGAGAATAGTGCAGCTCGGGCCATTTACCCGTTTGGTTGACCAGCGTCACCGAGCCGTCGGCATTATTGACCGCGCTCGCCGTGCCGGGGAACAACACCAGCCAGCCGTCGGCGGTGCGCGGCACAAGATCTTTCGTCCAAGTACCGTAGTCCACAGCGGGCGGGTTATTGGTTGTCACGCGGGGCGCGGCGGGATCTTGGCGGAAGTTGGCTTTCAAATACGAAACGATGGTGTTCGTATACGCTTGGTTACCTTGATCTGCCAGATGCAGACCGTCGGAGATGAGGAAAGAGTCGGTGCTGTAACCGTCGCAGACCGTGTGGATGTCGATCAAATG
>JAZURB010000024.1:0-4352 GCA_045605945.1 Acutalibacteraceae bacterium | reverse complement strand
CTCCCCGATCGTAAGCAATTGAGAAGGACTCGTTTTTGATTTGTTATTATCATCGATAGCCGCAGTCCCGCCCTACAACAAGAGACAATTTTTCACTTTCTCCGTTAAGGATCACACGCATCGTGCAGCGGCGTTTTCTTGATTATTCCACATCGATTTGCGGGTCGCAGAATTCGGCAAGGCGACGGGTATAGGCATCTTCAAGCGCTTCCTTGTGCGGCATCACCGCGTCCGCAGCCCCCATTTCGTCGAGTAACCAACGCGTGAGAGCGGGGTTGAGAATCAGCAGCGGACCGAGCAGATAGGTCGCGATCATGCGCCCCTTAAAAAAGCCTTCTGCGCGCGAATGACGGTTGAGCCCGATGCCGCGTTCCACTTTGATAAACGGGCAATCGGCATTACCGCCGATAGCGGAGGTAAACTGGCTTTTAAATCCGACGATATCCGCTGTAACGGGCGCAAAGCGACCCAGCACCAAGCCGTTATAGCGGTGGAACAGATCCTGTTTGGCGGTCAGATCCAAAAGACCCGTGCCGCAAACGGTGTTGCCGCTTTCCAGGTGGATCTCGCGACCGAGCACTTCCATCGCATTACCTGTAAACAGCATCGGCGTGCCATTGTCCATAAGCTCACGTAAACGGTCGGAGAACGGCATCAACGCCAAAATGGCGCGCTGCTGCACGCGTTCGGTCATCGGCCCCATATACAACAGGTCGACCTTATGGTTCACAAAATAGGGGATCTGCGTGAGCGGGGTGCGAATAAAGGTGGCTTTGGGCAGGCATGCTTGCAAATATTTCATGTTGCTCATATCGCCGAACAGGTTAGCGTATTCGGGAAAGAGGATCTCGATGATCATGTCGGCACCTCCTTCGCGGCTTCGTCCTGCAGACGATTAACCAGTCGCTCCTTGATGATCTGCGCGGCGGGAAGGGTGTAGCGGTCATACAGCACATACACCGTGTCCGCCTCGTCGAGCGCCACATCGCGCACGGGATTGAACTCCTCGTGCACACATACGATGCGCTCATCGGGGACACCCGCGAGCAGCAATCGCACGCGCATATCGGCAGCGCGGCTGCCGGCAACGACGATTTGACAAATGCTGTCATCGGCGAAAAATTCGAAGTCCGTGTCATACAGCCACGAGATATTCTCCGAGGTACGCTCGGCGTCAGGGATATGCTCAATAAGCAGGATCACCGCTTTTTTGCCGTTGCCGCGACGCACCGCGGCAAATGCACGCGAGCAAGCGGTGGGATTTTGTCCTTTGCTGAGCAACAACGCGACGGTCTTTCCGCCGACAGCGGTTGCTTCGTCGGTCGGATGACGCAGCAGCGACGGCAGCGAATGCAAGATCGGCGCAGCATCGCCACCGAGCTCTTGCCAAGCGGTCAGCGCCGCAAGCGTGTTGTATTGATCGACAAGCGATGCCGACGGCAGCGGATAGGATTCCTCACCATCGGGGGTGCGCACAAACATCCGTCCCGCATCCTTGTCAATGTGTGTCAGTTCATAATCGGCAGCTTCCGAGCCGAAGCCGCAGGTTGGGCAATGCGCTCGCCCGATATGATTGTACCGTCGAAAATCGTAGTGCAGCGTTGTGTTGCAGCGCGGGCAAGCAAACAGATCGCAGACCTTAGTCGGCGCGTTATCCTCGTCTTCGGGTTGCTTGGCAATGCCGAAGGTTACGCGGTCGTTTGCGGGCGCAATACGGCTGCTGATCAAATCGTCGGCATTGAGAATGAGTTTGGTGGAGGGGGGCACGGAGTTTTCCAAGATCCGTGCGATAAATTCCGAATGCACGCAGCGCTTGAAAGAACCACGGAACAGGTTGGTGATCAGCAGATAATCGGGCGTGATGCATTTAAAAATATGCACCGTACTGCGCTCATCGATTTCCAGCACGGCAACGCTTTGACGGAATTTACCTGTCAGCGTGCATTCGCGTAAGAAGCAGGAGAGAATACCGCCTTGCAAATTGCCCGTTTCTAAGTTGTGTAACGGGGGATTGCCGTCAGCGGCCAGCATTTCGGTGAGTAGGCGGCAAACCGCCGTCTTGCCGTTGGTTCCCGTCACCGCGATCACGGTGGCGGGTTGATCGATGCGGGACAGAAAATCGGGGCAAAGTTTTGCCGCCACCGAGCCCGGATGATGCGCTGCATCCCGATGTGCCAAACGGCAGAAAGCGGCGGTCATCTTCGCCGCCCATAAGGCGATGAAAAAGCGAGGCGTTTTTTTCATACCGTTCACACATCCTTTCCTAGTGGGATATTTTACCGCATTTATAGCTTTACTATACCACAAAATACACGCCGCGTCAACTCATGCGCGCTTCGGCAACCGCAACGATGTCCGCTTTAGCCTTGTCGGCGATCGTGCGCCACAAGTCCCAATCCATGGCGGCAACATGCTGCTTTTCCATGGCGTCGTGGTGTGCTTTGGCGACTGCCGCAGCATCTTCTGCGCTGTGCAGCAGTTCTGCCGCCGCTTTTATATCGAAACGCAGTTGCTCGCGATGCCGCTGCAAAACCGTCGGATCGATAAACCGCGAAGCGTGAATGCGGCGATAAACAGGCATATCCATGCGGTGAAAACGGTTGGCGGTGAGAAAGCCCGTGCCGATCGACGGGATGAGCAGATGCTCGCATTTCCCTTGCGGATCGAGTGGGCAGGCGCAGCGGATCACATCCAGCCCTGCTTGCTGTGCGGCGTCACAAAGCGTGCGCATATAGAGATCGGCGACCGCGCCGTAGTCATCCTCCAGTACGAATATGCGCGGGCAAAGCGCGCACACCGTATCGGTAAATACGGTGTGTCCCGTCGGTGTGACGGCGGAAAGAAAGCGTCGTGTTTGCTTGCCGCGTGTAGGTGCGACGGCACCGAACTCTCGCTTTGCTGTGCGCGTCGCCGATGCGATCACCTTTTGCGCGTCGACACCGCCTTGCACGAGCAGTCGCGCATCGGTCAACAGTTGATGCGCCGCCGCCAAAAAGCGGCAGCAACGCCCGTGTGCCGCCGTGCAGGCGTCGGCGGACTCAAACCAAGCGGCACTCTCGGCGGCAAGCTCTGCGGGCAAGCAACAGCCGAACGGCACAAGCTGCTCGCATTCGCCGTAGGCGGTCGGCTCGACAATGTGCGGTGCGGTGGCATCCATGATACACAGCTTGAGCGTAGGAAACACGACCGCATCCAGTGATGCGGGATCGGACGAGCAAAAGATCGCTTCCCCCTCGGCACCCATAGCGGTCAGCGTGTCGTACACATCGCGCATAAAAGTTGCCTTGCCTGTGCCGGCACCGCTTTTGATGAGAAACGCGATCCATCCGTCACGCGGGTCGTAAAGAGCGGTGTTGTGATAGCCGAAAAAGCCACTCGGCGTATTCGCGCCGAAAAAGAAACGAACAGGATAGGGTGTGGACATGATAACAGCCTCCTTAGTTTCGGATATTCCTTTTCCAGAATATGATAAAAAGCGGCGGAGGTGCGTGCGGCGGCTGTTTCCTGCAAAAAAACTCTTGACAAATTCCTAAAAAAGGACTATGCTTTAAACAATATTTTGCAAATGTATTGACAGGGAGCCCCGATGGGATCGCTTTTTCAGAGAGCCGCTGGGTGGTGTGAAGCGGTAAAGAGTCGCATCAAATGGGATATCGCCCTCGAACAGATCCCCCAACCGTTTTTTGAAAAACGCAGTAGGCGGATACGGTTGCCCACCGTTATCGGGGCCGATTTTCGCCCGTATTTACGGCGGAAGTGTCGTATGGTGGTTATTATCGAAAGTGAAAAGGCTTTCGTCCATATGGACGAAAGCTTTTAGTTTTTTAGGAGGCGATCCTTTTGTTGACGCTTGACAAAATCTATCACGCGAAATATGTGCTCAAGGATGTGATCCGTTATACGGACCTCATTCATGCGCCGCAAATCAATCCCGAATGTGATGTGTATCTTAAGACCGAAAATCTGCAGATTACGGGCTCGTTTAAGGTGCGCGGTTCGGCGTATAAGATTTCACAGCTTACCGAAGAGGAAAAGAAAAACGGTGTGATCGCTTGCTCGGCAGGCAATCATGCGCAGGGTGTTGCCATGGCGGCGACTAAGAGCGGCATTCCGTCGCTCATCTGCCTGCCCGACGGCGCGCCGATCTCCAAGGTGGAGGCAACCAAGCGCTACGGCGCGCAGGTCGAGCTCGTCAAGGGTGTGTATGACGATGCCTATGCGCGCGCGTTGGCACTTAAGGATGAGCGTAATATGGCGTTTATCCACCCGTTTGATGATGAGGATGTCATCGCGGGTCAAGGCACGATCGGCCTCGAACTGCTCGAGCAGCTGGACGATGTGGATGCCGTGGT